>NZ_JAAGPO010000003.1:0-213274 GCF_017104825.1 Burkholderia sp. Ac-20345
TGCGGGCAGCAGGGTGCCGCGCGGGCGGTGGCCGCCGGCGGTCCGTCAATGCCGTTCGCCGAACAGCGATTCGAGCGGGTAGTGCCGTTTGACGAACGGCGACTTGATGATCACGTAACTGAAATACTTCTCGATGCCGATGTTCTGCTCGAGCAGCCCCTCGACGATCGTCTGGTAATGGCTGACGCTGCGCGTGATGAACTTCAGCAGATAGTCGTAGCCGCCGCTCGCGAGATGGCACTCGACGATCTCGTCGACATTGCGGATCGCCGCGACGAAACGGTCGAAGTCCTCGCGCCGGTGGTCGGCCAGCGTGACCTCGGTAAATACGACCTGCACGTCGCCGAGCTTCTCGAGCTGGATGTGCGCGCCGTAACCGCCGATGTAGCCGGCCTTCTCGAGCCGCTTGACGCGGATCAGGCAGGGACTGGGCGACAGCCCGACCGCATCGGCCAGCTCGACGTTGGTCATGCGGCCGCGTTTTTGCAACTGGGAGAGGATGCGCAGGTCGATGCGATCCAGCTTGCTGTCCGTCATGGTCCGTGAGAGGGCAAAAAAATGGAATGTCCGGTTACTTTAGAGTCGAACGGGGGCCGTCACAAGCCCCGCTTTCCCTTGCCGCGCTCACGCCGGCTGCGCATGTGCGGCGTCGAGCGCGCGCTGCACGCCGGGTTCGGCCAGCACGTCGTCGAGCGTCTTGCGCACGCGCTCGAACAGCAGGTCGAACTCGCCCGCGGTGAAGCTCAGCGCCGGGGCGAAACCGAGCACGCCGTCGCCGAACGCACGGAACACCACGCCGTTTGCATACGCGGCGGCCGCGATCCTGTCCGGCACGTTCAGGGCCGGGTCGAAGCGCGTCTTGCGTGCCTTGTCGGCCACCAGTTCGAGCGCGCCGAGCAGGCCGACCGAACGCGCGTCGCCGACGAGCGGATGCGCGCGCAGCGCGTCGAGGCCCGCGCTAAAGCGGGGCGCCATCGCCTGGCCGTTCGCGAGCAGCCCGCCTTCGTGATAGAGCTTCAGCACTTCGAGGCCGATCGCCGCGCTGACCGGATGCGCGGAATACGTGTAGCCGTGGCCGACCGCGGCCGATTCGGCGCGGCTGCCCGCGATCCCCTCGTAGATTTCGTCGGACATCAGCACCGCGCCCATCGGCGCATAGCCGGCGGTCAACCCTTTTGCGACGGTCATCAGGTCGGGTTCGACGCGCTCGGTTTCGCACGCGAACAGCGGGCCCGTGCGGCCGAAGCCGGTGATCACCTCGTCGGCGACGAACAGGATGCCGAGGCGCCGGCACGCGTCGCGCATCGCCTTCAGCCAGCCGGCCGGCGGCACGATCACGCCGCCGGAGCCTTGCACGGGCTCGCAGAAGAATGCCGCGACGTTGTCCGCGCCCAGCTCGGCCACCTTCGCGTCGAGCGCGGCGACCGACGCGGCGATCAGCGCCTGAGGATCGTCGCCGAGCGGATGGCGGTACGGGTAGGGCGACGGGATGTGGTGCTGATCGGTGCGCGGCAGGTCGAAATGGCGATGGAACGCGGGCAGCGCGGTGAGGCCGGCGCCGACCGACGACGAACCGTGATAGCCGCGTTCGAGCGCGATCATCTGCTTTTTCGACGGGCGGCCGGTCGCGTTGAAATAATGCGTGATGAAACGGATCGCGGAATCGACCGCGTCCGAGCCGCCGAGCGTGAAGTACACGCGGTTCAGCGACGGCGGCGCGAGCGCGGCGAGCCGTTCGGCGAGTTCGATCGCAGGCTGCGAGCCGAAATGGAAATAACCGGTCGCGTAGGGCAGCTTCGCCATCTGGTCGGCGGCGGCCTTCACGATGCTGTCGCGGCCGTAGCCGACGTTCACGCACCACAGGCCCGAGAACGCGTCGAGCAGCGTATGGCCCGCGGCGTCGCGCAGGAACACGCCGTCCGCGGATTCGAGCACGGTGACGCCGCGCGCCTCGTGCGCACGGTAATTGACGACGGGGTGGATCAGGTGTTGACGATCGGCTTCGATCAGCGCGGCTTGGTTCATGGGAAGGCGGGACTCTCGTCAGGTGTCAGCGGTGAGTTCATGCTAACGGGCGAGAAATCCGCATGCGTTTTCAATTTGCGGCCCGAAACGTACGCACGCGGCGTTTGCACGGGGCGCTTCGGCATTTTCTGCTGCGCGCCCCGTGCGGCCGGACATGGACGTCAGTAGCCGCGCGCGCGATCGACGACGCCGATCATCGGCTGTCCAGCGCGATGGCGGGCGAGGTTCGCGAGCACTGCATCGACCGCGGTGTCGGGGCGCGTCGCGCTCGCGATGTGCGGCGTGATGCGAATGCGCGGATGGGCCCAGAACGGATGGCCGGTCGGCAACGGCTCGGGGGCCGTCACGTCGAGGATCGCGCTGTCGAGGCGGCCGCTCGCGAGCGCCGCGAGCAGCGCCGCCGCATCGAGCTGCGGCCCGCGCCCGACCTGCACGAGCGACGCGCCGGCCGGAAGCGCGTCGAACACGCGCGCGCCGAGCAGGCCGCGCGTGCCGTCGGTGAGCGGCAGCAGGCAGATCAGGATGTCGGTGCGCGCCAGGAACGTGTCGAGTGCCGCATCGCCCGCGTAGCAGTCGATGCCGTCGAGCGTGCGCGGCGTGCGGCTCCAGCCGGCGCACGGGAAACCGAAGCGCCGCAGCGTGTCGAGCACGGCCTGGCCGAGCGTGCCGAGGCCGAGCACGCCGATGCGACGCGACGCGGCGGCGCGCACCGGCTTCTCGTGCCACACCTGGTCGCGCTGCTGTGCCGCATAGTCGAACAGGTCGCGATGGATCGTCAGCACGGCCTGCGTCACGTATTCGACCATCCCTTCGACGATGCCCGGCTCGATCATCCGCACGACGGGGATGTGCGAAGGCACGCGCGACAGGTCGAACTGATCGATGCCGGCGCCGACCGAGAACACGACTTCGAGATTCGGCAGCAGCGCGACCGGATCGTCCGGCGGCTGCCATGCGGCGAGATAGCGGACGGCTGCGGCGTCGCCGAGGTCCGGCCAGATCCGGAACGGCAGATCGGGCGCCTGTTGCGCGAAGCGCGCTGCCCACTGCGCGCCGCGCACGGGGTCGGCCTTGTACAGGAAGCTCATCGGTGTGCCCCTCAGCCGAGCGCCTGGCTCACGATCGCGAACGCGCGCAGCGCCGGGTCGCCCGCCGGCACGGCACCGCGCGCCATCGCGATGACGGTATCGACGCGCGGCAGCCCGAGCCCCTCCAGCCAGTCGGACAGCCCGCTGTCGCTCGGCAAGTCGAGCCGCACGAATATCCCTTCGTTCAACGCCAGCCAGTGGCTGATCAGTGCCTGCGCGCGCCGCGCATCCGGCGCGATCACCGGGCCGATCACATGGCCGCGGCCGAAGCGGCGGAACAGCGCGAATCCGAGCAGCTCGCCGTCGCGATCGAGCGCGATGCCGTTTGCGACGTCGAGCAGCGCGTCGGTCACCGCGCCGCGTTCGTAGCCCGCCGCACGCGTCGCGAGCGCGGCGAGGCGCGGCCCGTCGTTGGTGCCGAGCGGGCGCAGGCGCTCGCCGGGCGGCAGCGAGATCAGCGGCGGCCGGAACGCCGCGCCCTGGTGCTGGTCGATCGTATCGATCGGCTCGAATCCGAACGCCGCGTACAGCGGCTCGCGTTCCGGCGTCGCATGCAGAAAGACGGTGCGCGTGCCGAAGCTGTCAAGCGCGTGGGCGAGCAGTTCGCGCTCGATCCCGCCGCCCGCGCGCTCGGGCGACACGATCAGCATGCCGAGCGCCGCGTGCGCTTCGCCGAGACGCCAGCCGAGCGCGGTACCCACGACGCCGGTCTCGTCTTCGGCCACGAAACCGCCGCCGAGCTGGCGCACGAAGCGCCAGTCCTCGAGCCGGTGCGGCCACTTGACCGCCTCCGACAGTCGATGTGCGGCGGGCAGGTCGGTTTCGGCGAACGGGCGATAGGTGAGCGTGCGGGAAGGGTTGAGGTCGGACACGCCGGACTCCGGATGGGTGGAAATGACGCATTCACTCTGCCAGTGCGGTGGCGGCGCGGATAGGACGATTCGCCTGTTTTCCGGCGGCGGCGGGCGCGCCCGCGAGATCGATGCAAACCGGCTCGATCGGCACGAACGAACGCGCGAATCGTGCCGGCGCGGCCGGTCAATCCGACCACGCGTGCTGTGGAATGCCACTACGATCAATGCACGGCGGCGCTTCCGCCTGCCGAATGCCGCACCGGCCGCACCGGCCGCGCCCCGCCGCGCCGCGCGCGATCGCGCGGCAGATCGTGCTGCATGGGGCCGGCAACACGCGGCGATTCTGCGTTTTGAGCGGCGCCGAACGATGCGCGGACGACTTTTTGCCCTGATTCAATTTCGTCAAACCCAGCCCATCCCCGGCCCTGCCGGGGCTTCACACCGACAGGACGTCACCATGATCCAGTTTGAACCGAAGTACATCACCTTCGACTGTTACGGCACGCTGACCCATTTCCGGATGGCCGAGACGGCGCGCGAAATCTATGCGGATCGGTTGTCGCCGGCCACGATGGAGGCCTTCGTGCGCGCGTTCGCCGCCTATCGGCTCGACGAGGTGCTCGGCGCGTGGAAGCCCTACCGCGACGTCGTCGTCAACGCGGTCCGCCGCACGTGCGCACGGGTCGGCGTGACGTTCGACGAAGCCGAGGCCGAGCTTTTCTATCATGCGGTGCCGACGTGGGGCCCGCACCCGGACGTGCCGGCCGGGCTGTCGCGGCTGGCGTCAAAGTACAAGCTGGTGATCCTGTCGAACGCGATGGACGAGCAGATCATGAGCAACGTCGACAAGCTCGGCGCGCCGTTCCATGCGGTGTTCACCGCGCAGCAGGCGCAATCGTACAAGCCGCGGATGCAGGGCTTCGAATACATGTTCGACAAGCTCGGCTGCAAGCCCGAGGACGTGCTGCACGTGTCGTCGAGCCTGCGCTACGACCTGATGACGGCCGAGGACCTCGGGATCAAGCACAAGGCGTTCGTGAACCGCGGCCACGAGCCGGGCACGCCGTTCTACAACTATTACGAAGTGTCGGACATCGGCCAGCTGGCGACGCAGCTCGGGCTGTAAGCCGGCTGCGCCGGCAGATCCATCGAGCGCCGGGACGCGGCCGTGATGCCGGCGCGTCCCGGCGCGTTCGGTCAGCGCACGAAACGAGGGTAATTACCGATATCGAGTCGTTCAAGGCGGGGCCGCCCGGGTCGATATATGTACCGAACGGTTAATATTTGGAGGCCCCGCATGAAGTTGTCCACCAAACTGCCGATGCTCGTCGCCGCGGCTGCGGCCGCTTCGTCGCTGGACGAGCAGGCGGCGCGCCTACGGGCCGCCGTATCGGTATTCCGGCTCGCTGCGTGACGGCTTCGCGCCGTCCGCCGGCGGCCGGCGCATCCTCCTGCCCCCTGGGCGCCGCGCCGGCACCCACCCGGCGAGCGCGCCGACATGCCGGTGACGCACACGCCGCCGCACGCGGGCGCGGCGCCTGACGGCTGCACGGTCCCGTTTTCCGGGCAGTCCCGCCATCTTCCCGTCTTCCCGCCAAGCCGTTCCGATCGAGCGGCATTCTTCTGATCTTTCCTGCGCGACGTCCCGTCGCGATCCCCACCGTCGACGCCCGTGGACGCCCGTGCATGCGGCGATCTGCCGCAACGTGCCGCTCGTTGCGGCCGTCGCCGGCAGGCGCGCATGCATTCGACACAAACGTGCGGTTTGCGTGAGCCAAACGCGCACCGGATGCCGAACGGGCAATTTTGTCGGCGCAATCTGCGGCGGCTGCGGCTTTACGATTTCCTGCATCGACACGCGTTCGGCAGCCGCCGCGACACGCCGCCGGGCACAAGGCGACACGCGCGCGCACGCAGCAATTCATGCTGCGCGGGCGGCTCAAAACGATCGATTCGTATCGTGCGGGCCGCCCGAATCGCGACAAACCGCATTTTGTCGATGCTTAAATGAATTGCATGGACACGACGCCACACCCGCTACCAGCAAGCGGGCGCGGCGGGATTGAACAACCACGCTGGATCCTTGGACCCACTTTCCACAGTCAGGAGCAGTTCGGATGAGCGACGATATCGACAATGGCGGCAAGGGCGGCATCACGCGCCGCGACATGATGAAGGTCATGGCGGCGGGCGGCATGATGGCCGCCGGCGCCGGCGGACTGCTGATGACCCCCGGCGCTGCATTCGCCGCGCCCGCGCCGAAGCGCGGCGGCAAGATCCGGGTCGCGAACGAAGCCGGCTCGACGGCCGATACGCTCGACCCGGCCAAGGGCTCGACGGGCGCGGATTACACGCGCTTCTTCATGTTCTACAGCGGCCTTACGCAGCTCGATGCGAGCCTCACGCCGCAGATGAACCTCGCCGAGTCGCTGCAGACGACCGATGCGAAGACGTGGATCATCAAGCTGCGCAAGGGCGTCACGTTCCACGACGGCAAGCCGGTCGGCCCGGCCGACGTGGTGTTTTCGCTGATGCGCCACAAGAACGCGGCTACCGCGTCGAAGGTCAAGACGCTTGCCGAACAGTTCGCGGACGCGAAGGCGAGCGGCCCGGACGAAGTCACGCTCACGCTCACCAGCGCGAACGCCGACCTGCCGGTGATCCTCGCGACGCCGCAGCTCGTGATCGTCAAGGACGGCACGACCGACTTCTCGACCGGCATCGGTTGTGGCCCGTACAAGCTGAAGTCGTTCAAGCCGGGCGTGTCGACCGTCGGCGTGCGCAACGACAGCTACTTCAAGCCGGGCAAGCCGTATCTCGACGAGATCGAGCTGATCGGCATCAGCGACAGCGCCGCGCGCCTGAACGCGCTGCTGTCGGGCGACGTGCACCTGATCAACGCGATCGATCCGCGCTCGACGCAGCGGGTCTCGTCGACGCCGGGCTACGCGCTGAAGGAAACCAAGTCGGGCCTCTATACCGACCTGATCATGCGCAGCGACAACCCGATCGTCTCGAGTCCCGAATTCGTCGAAGGGATGAAGTACCTGTTCGATCGCGAGCAGCTCCGCACGGCGGTGTTCCGCGGCTACTCGGTGATCGGCAACGACCAGCCGATTCCGCCGGGGCACCGCTACTTCAACGCGTCGTTGCCGCAGCGGGCGCACGATCCGGACAAGGCGAAGTTCCTGCTGCAGAAGGCCGGTGCGCTCGGTGCCACGTTGCCGCCGATCTATGCGACGTCCGACGCGAACGGGTCGATCGAAATGGCCGTGCTGCTGCAGCAGGCCGGCCAGAAGATCGGGCTGAACCTGCAGGTCAACCGCGCATCGCCCGACGGCTACTGGTCGAACCACTGGATGAAGCACCCGCTCACCTTCGGCAACATCAACCCGCGCTCGAGCGCCGACGTGCTGTTCACGCAGTTCTTCAAGTCGGATGCGCCGTGGAACGAGTCGGGCTGGAAGAACGCGAAGTTCGACCAGTTGCTGCTCGCCGCGCGGTCGGAAACCGACGACGCGAAGCGCAAGCAGATGTACGGCGACATGCAGGTGATCGTGGCGCAGCAGGGGCGGGTCGGCATTCCGGCGTTCATCAGCTTCCTCGACGGCTACGACAAGCGGCTCGCGGGCCTCGGCTCGATCCCCACCGGGCCGATGATGGGCTTCACGTTCGCCGAGAGCGTGTGGTGGAACGCATGACGTTGTGGCTGGCCGCCGTTGCGCGGCCGGTGCGGACCACCGTGCCGGCCACGCGCGGCTTTTTCAGGAGTGCCGCTCCATGAACCGAATTCTCATCGGGCTGATCGGCCGGCGCATCGCGGTCACCGCGCTGACGCTGCTGATCGTGTCCGCGATCATCTTCACGATCACGAACCTGCTGCCGGGCGACGCCGCGCAGGCCGCGCTCGGCCAGTCGGCGACACCGGAGACGGTCGCCGCGCTGCGCCAGCAGTTCGGCCTCGACATGCCGGCGCACGTGCGTTACGTGCACTGGCTCACCGGCCTGTTGCACGGCGATTTCGGCCGGTCGCTGTCCGGCGACATGCCGGTGTCGGAGCTGATCGGCGGACGCCTGCCGAAATCGCTCGCGCTCGCGGCGATCACCACCGCCGTGTCGGTGCCCATCGCGCTGCTGCTCGGCATCCTCGCGGCCGTCAAGCGCGAGTCGGTGGTCGACCGCGTCATCAGCCTCGGCACGCTGTCGCTCGTCGCGACGCCGGAATTCCTGATCGCGACGGTCGCCGTGCTCGTGTTCGCGGTGAAGCTGCGCTGGCTGTCCGCGTTGTCGTACAGCGGCCCGATCGAAAGCCTGCACGACTTCCTGCGCGCGTACGCGATGCCGGTGCTGACGCTGTGCGCGGTCGTGATCGCGCAGATGGCACGCATGACGCGCGCCGCGGTGATCGAGCAACTGAGCGCGTCGTATGTAGAGATGGCCGTGCTGAAGGGCGCGAGCCCCGCACGCGTCGTACTGCGCCATGCATTGCCGAACGCGATCGGCCCGATCGCCAATGCGATCGCGCTGAGCCTGTCGTATCTGCTCGGCGGCGTGATCGTCGTCGAGACGATCTTCAACTATCCGGGCCTGGCGAGCCTGATGGTCGACGCCGTCAGCAACCGCGATTTCCCGTTGGTCCAGGCGTGCACGCTGATCTTCTGCGTCGCTTACCTGACGCTCGTGCTGTTCGCCGACCTGTGCTCGATCGTGTCGAACCCGCGACTGCGCACCTGAGTGTTTCGTCTTCCTTCCGAGATGCCGCCCATGCACCCGACCGAACCCGTTCAACGCAGCAGCGCGCTGCCGCCGCCCGGCGATCCGCACCCACCGTGGGGGGCGCCGACGCCGCCCGCCGCGCCCGCTCCCGACGAGCCGCGCAAGCGCCGCGGTGTACGCGTCGCATTGACGACCGGCGGCCGCGTCGGCCTCGCGATGGTCGCGCTGATGCTGTTCATCGCGGTGTTCGCGCCGCTGCTCGCGCCGCACGACGTCGGCACGATCGTCACGCCGGACGTGTTCGCGCCGTTCAGCGCGAAGCTGCTGTTCGGCTCGGACTTCCTCGGCCGCGACATGCTCAGCCGCATCCTGTACGGCACGCGCCTCACCGTGCTGCTCGCGCTCGCCGCGGTGCTGCTCGCCGCGCTGACCGGCACGACGCTCGGGCTGCTCGCGACCGTGTCCGGCCGCGCGGTGGACGAGACGATGAGCCGGCTGCTCGACGCGCTCACGTCGATTCCGTCGAAGATGTTCGCGCTGATGTTCGTCGCCGCGTTCGGCTCGTCGCTGCCGCTGCTGGTGCTCACCGCCGCGGTCAGCTACATGCCGGGCTCCTACCGCATCGCGCGTGCGCTGGCCGTCAACATCAGCACGCTCGAATTCGTGCAGGTGGCGAAGGCGCGCGGGGAAAGCGCGCTGTACATCGCATGCGTCGAGATGCTGCCGAACATGATCCATCCGATGCTGGCGGACACCGGGCTGCGCTTCACGTTCGTCGTGCTGCTGCTGAGTGGCCTGAGCTTTCTCGGGCTCGGCGTGCAGCCGCCGTATGCGGATCTCGGTTCGCTCGTGCGCGAGAACATCGCGAGCCTCGGCGACGGGTCGGCCGTCGCGATCATGCCCGCGGTCGCGATCGCGATCCTGACGGTGGGCGTCAACCTGTTGATCGACGGCCTGCCGCATCGCGGCCGCCGCAAGGGCGCGGCCACGGCCGCGGGAGAACACTGATGCGAGATGAATCGACTCCGCTCGTCCAGGTGCGCGGGCTGCGCGTGGTCGGCGGCCGCCCGGGCGGCGAGGAAACGACGATCGTCCACGGCGTCGACTTCGACATCGGGCGCGGCGAGGTGCTCGCGCTGATCGGCGAATCGGGCTCCGGCAAGACGACGATCGCGTTGTCTCTGATGGGCCATGCGCGCACCGGATGCCGGATCGCCGGCGGCTCGGTGAAGCTCGACGGCACCGACGTGTGCGCGCTTTCCGCAGCGGCGCTGACCGCGCTGCGCGGCCGCAAGGTCGCGTATATCGCGCAGAGCGCCGCCGCTGCCTTCAACCCGTCGCGCACGATTCTCGACCAGGTGATCGAGAGCGCGCTGATCCACAAGACGATGACGAAGCGCGACGCGCAGGCGAAGGCGATCGAGCTGTTTCGCGCGCTCGCGCTGCCCGAGCCGGAGACGATCGGCAAGCGCTATCCGCACCAGGTATCGGGCGGTCAACTGCAGCGGCTGATGGCTGCGATGGCGCTGATCACCGACCCGGAGCTGGTGATCCTCGACGAGCCGACCACCGCGCTCGACGTGACCACGCAGATCGACGTGCTGCAGGCGTTCAAGAGCGTGATCCGGCGCTACGGGATGAGTGCGGTGTACGTGTCGCACGACCTGGCCGTGGTCGCGCAGATGGCCGACCGGATCGTCGTGCTGAGCGACGGCGTGATCCGCGAGGCGGGCGCGACCGAACAGATCCTGCATGCGCCGACGCACCCGTACACGCAGAGCCTGATCGCGGCGGTCACGCCGAACGATGCCGAACGCGACGTAGAAGCACAACGACCGGCCGCGCCGGCGCCGCTGCTCGACGTGCGCGGCGCGATCGCGGGCTACGGCGGCCGCACCGCGAACGGCTGGCCCGCGAAGGTGATCCTGCGTGAAGTCGACCTGCGCATCGGGCGCGGGCAGACGGTCGGCGTGATCGGCGAATCGGGCTCCGGCAAGACGACGCTCGCGAAGGTGATCGCGGGCCTCGTGCCGGCGACCGGCGGCGAGATCCTGCTCGACGGCGAGCCGCTCGCGCGCGATATCGGCAAACGGACGAAGGAGCAGCATCGCCGCGTGCAGATCGTGTTCCAGAACGCCGATACCGCGCTCAACCCGGTGCATACCGTCGAGCGCACGCTCGCACGGCCGCTGGCGTTCTACCACGGGATCAAGGGCGCGCGTGCACGCCAGCGCGTCGCGGAACTGCTCGAGCTCGTGCGGCTGCCGCCCGCGGTGGCCGCGCGGCGTACCGGCGAGCTGTCGGGTGGGCAGAAGCAGCGCGTGAACCTCGCGCGCGCGCTCGCGGCCGAGCCCGACCTGATCCTGTGCGACGAGGTCACGTCCGCGCTCGACACCGTCGTCGGCGCCGCGATCATCGAGTTGCTGCGCGACCTGCAGGCGAAGCTCGGCGTGTCGTACGTGTTCATCACGCACGACATCGCGAAGGTGCGCGCGATCAGCGACGACATCGTCGTGCTGTATGCGGGCCGTCGCGTGGAGACCGGCAGCCGCGACGCGCTGTGCGCGCCGCCTTATCACCCGTATTCGCACTTGCTGGTGTCGTCCGCGCCGGAGCTGCGGGCGGGCTGGCTCGACGATGCGGCCGAGCGTTGCCACCGGCCGCTGGTGCCGATCGGTGAGCGCGAGAACGAGGCCGAGCTGTGTCCGTTCCTGTCGCGCTGCGCGATGCGCGTGGACGGCGTGTGCAACCGGACGGCCCCGTCGCTGCGCACGCTCGGGAACGGCGCGCAGGTGCTGTGCCATCGCAGCGAGGAGGATCTCGCGCGCTTCCAGGCGGAGCCGATTCCCGCCGGTGTCACGCCGGTGCAGCTGTAGTGCGTGGCGCGCGAATCGTTCATCGCGCGGTGCGGTGGCGCGCCCGCCGCATAGTCTGCCGCGGCGGTCGTGCAAAACGGCAATTTGTATGCGTGCCGCGCGCGAATACGCGGCAACTGCGGTTTTTGACGGTGATTAAATGATTCTCATTGACCGGTCGCCGATCGTCGTTGCCGGCATGCTCGAGAAGGATCCGATGAAACTGGAATCGTACTGGCTGGATACCCGCCCCGCGTTTCGCGCCGGAAGCGAAGGCCCCGTCGAAGGGCGGGCCGACGTCGTCGTGATCGGCGGCGGTTTCACCGGCTTGTCGGCGGCGCTCGCACTCGCGCAGCGCGGCGTGTCGGTGGTCGTGCTCGAAGCCGCGCAGGTTGCCGGCGAAGCGTCCGGCCGCAACGGCGGCCAGTGCAATACGGGCGTCGCGCAGGACTACGCGTCGCTGGCCGCGCGCATCGGCGCCGCGCAGGCGAAGCAGTTTTATCTCGCGTACGAAAGCGCGGTGAAGAGCGTCGAGACGATCGTGACCGAACAGGCGATCGATTGCGATTTCCGGCGCGCCGGCAAGCTGAAGCTCGCCGCGAAGCCACAGCACTTCACGGGGCTCGAAAAGACCTTCGACGCGTTGCGGCGCGACGTCGATCCCGACATCGAGCTGATCGAGCCGTCGCGGATCCGCGATGAAATCGCGTCCGACGGTTTCTATGGCGGGCTCCTGCAGCGCAACGGCGCGCAGATGCACATGGGCAAGTTCGGCGTCGGCCTCGCGCAAGCGGCCGTGCGTGCCGGCGCACGCGTGTACGAGCACGCGGCCGTTACGCAGCTCGACCGGCTCGACGGCGAGCGCCACCGGATCACCTCCGCCCGCGGCACGATCGTCGCCGATCGCGTGCTGGTCGCGACCGGCGCATCGCAGCACGGGCCGTTCGCGTGGTTCCGGCGGCGCATCGCGCCGGTCGGCAGCTTCATCGTCGTGACCGAGCCGCTGCCGGACACGCAGCTGAACCGGCTGTTCCCGCATCGGCGCGCATACGTCACGTCGCGTCAGATCGGCAACTACTTCCGCGTGACGCCCGACAATCGGCTGCTGTTCGGCGGCCGCGCGCGTTTCGCGATGTCGAGCCCGCGCTCCGACGCGAAAAGCGGCGACGTCCTGCGCGCCGGCATGGCCGGCTATTTCCCGGAACTGGCCGGCGTGCGGCTCGACTACTGCTGGGGCGGCCTCGTCGACATCACCGCCGACCGGCTGCCGCGCGCGGGCCAGCACGACGGGCTCTATTACTCGATGGGCTACAGCGGCCACGGCGTGCAGATGTCGGTGCACATGGGCCGCGTGATGGCCGACGTGCTGTATGGCGCGGCCGCGTCGAACCCGTGGCGCGAGCTCGACTGGCCGGCGATACCCGGCCATTTCGGGCACGCATGGTTCCTGCCGCTCGTCGGCGCGTATTACCGGATGCAGGATTTCCTGCATTGAAGCGAGCGCCGGGAGAATTCGACATGACAGTGCAATTCGTTGGCTCGCCGCGTGTCGCGCAGCCCGTGTCGCCCGCGATCGGCGACGTGCTGCGCACGATCGACGCGTCGTTTGCGCAGCCGCTGAACCTCGACACGCTCGCGGCCGTGGCCGGGTTGAGCGTGTCGCGTTTCACCGCGCGCTTTCGCAGCGAAACCGGGCTGTCGCCGCACCGGTATCTGTGTCTCGTGCGGATACGGCGGGCGCAGGACCTGTTGCGCGCCGGTCTCGCGCCGTCGGTCGTCGCGACCGACGTCGGCTTCTTCGATCAGAGCCATCTGTGCCGGCATTTCCGGCGCGTGCTCGGGATCACGCCGCGCGATTACGTGGTCGCCCGCGCGGGCGGCGCACCGGTGCGAGCGCCATCGACGCGCCTGCGCAGCGAACGCCGCGATGCGTCGTGTCACGCGGCGTAAGCACAGGCATGGACGACATGCCCCGCTGAGGATGCCCGACAGCAGAGCCGGCGAACGACGATTTCCGATATCGCGTGACCGCTTTCGAACGAATCCGTCACGCACTGCACAGGAGCAGAAATGACCGCAGTTTTCGTGTTGCACCGGGCCGACGGCGCGCCGTCTTCCACCGCGTTCCGCAAAGAGGCGTTCGGCGCGAGCGATCCGTTCGCGTCGCATCGCGAGGTCGCGTGGGAAGGCCCCGACGCGATGGCCGCGGGGCGCATCGGCTTCATGGGCGAACTGGACGTGGCGAGCTTTCCGCACATCGAAACCCTCGTCGTCGTCCAGGGCGAGCTGACGCTCGAAGCGGCCGGGGCCGCACCGCTGGTGGTCGGCCCGGGACAGGGCGCCGTCATCGGCGGCGGCACGGCGCTGCGCATCGCCGCGCAATCGCCGGTGCGGCTGATGTTCTGCGCGGCAGCGTGCGCGCAACCGACGAAACGCGGCGTTTTCGCGCTGCACGCCGACGCGGACTTCAAACCGTCCGCCACGCTGCCGGCCGAGGTGCTGCTCGGCCCCGCGCCGCAATGCCGCAGCGACAACGTGTTCACCGACGACGGCGCCGGGTACTGCGCGGGCACGTGGGATTCGACGCCGTATCACCGGATCGTCCGGCCGCATCGCGCGAACGAGTTCATGTTCCTGCTGGACGGCGGCGTCCGGTTTGCGGCGCCCGACGGCAGCGTGTTGTCGCTCGGTGCGGGCGACGCGCTGTTCGTGCCGCGCGGCGCGTCGATCGGGTGGGAAAGCAGCGAACGCGTGGCGAAGTTCTACGTGATGCAGAACGTCAAACCCTCCACCGAACGAGACTGAGCATGTCCCCTCCGCTGCGCCATATCGAAACCTTGTCCACGCCGCCGGCCGCGGCCGACGTCGTCGTGATCGGCGGCGGCATCATCGGCGTCTTCACCGCCTACTATCTGGCCCGGCGCGGCGTATCGGTCGCGCTCGTCGAGAAGGGGCGCATCGGCGCCGAACAGTCGAGCCGCAACTGGGGCTGGTGCCGGCAGCAGAACCGCGACGAACGTGAATTGCCGATGGCCAGCAAGAGCATCGACCTGTGGGAGCGCTTCGCCGCCGAATCCGGCGAAGACACGGGCTTTCATCGCTGCGGACTGCTCTATCTCAGCAATGACGAAGCCGAATTGTCCCGCTGGGCGAGCTGGGGCGAATTCGCGAAGACGGCGGGCGTGACCACCTACATGCTCGACAGCAAGCAGGCCGCCGAGCGCGGACGGGCAACCGGGCGGCAGTGGAAAGGCGGCGTCTTCTCGCCGACCGACGGCACGGCCGATCCAGCGAAGGCTGCGCCGGCCGTGGCCGCCGCACTGATGAAGCTGGGCGGCAGCGTCCATCAGCACTGCGCGGCGCGTGGCGTCGAACTCGAAGGCGGCCGCGTCGCGGGCGTCGTCACCGAGGCGGGCGTCATCAAGACGCGAACGGTCGTGATGGCCGGCGGCGCCTGGGCGTCGTCGTTCTGCCGCCAGCTCGGCATCCGGTTTCCGCAGGCGTCGATCCGTCAGTCGATCCTGAGCGTGTCGCCCGTCGAAACGCCGCTGCCCGATGCGATGTACACGTCCGGCGTGTCCATCACGCGCCGCAGCGATGGACGCTACGCATTGGCGATCAGCGGCCGCGCGCGCGTGGACCTGACGCCGCAGTTCCTGCGCTTCGCGCCGCAATTCGTGCCGATGTTCGCGAAACGCTGGCGCAACCTGCTGCCGGGCGGCCTCGAAGGCGTGCGCGGCGGCCACGAAACGTTGAAGCGCTGGCGCCTCGATGCGCCGACGCCGATGGAAGCCGTGCGCATCCTCGATCCGAAGCCCGACATGCCGACGGTCGCCGAAACGTACCGCCGCGCGTCCGAACTGTTGCCCGAACTGCGCGAAGCGAAGATCACGCACGCGTGGGCCGGGTTTGTCGACAGCACGCCGGACGGCGTGCCGGGCATCGGCGAAGTGCCGGGCGTGCCGGGGCTGATCCTCGCGGCGGGGTTTTCGGGTCACGGCTTCGGGATCGGCCCGGGCGCCGGGCACCTGATCGCCGATCTGGCGTCCGGTGCGCAACCTTTCGTGGACCCGGCGCCGTACCGGCCCGGCCGGTTCAGCGAGTCCGCCTGGGGCAAGGTCGCGGATTTCTGATGCAACGCCGTCACATGGATGAGAGGCCGCCTGCATACGACGCGCATCGAGCCGGACCGCCCGCGAGCGGCCGGATCGGTGCGGTGAACGTTCGCCGGCCCGGCCGTGCGATGCGACAGCTTGGGAGTGCCTGATGCGTTTCAGTTCGTACTGGCTCGATACGTCGGAGCCATTCGTGAGCCACTCGCCGGAATTGCACGGCGGCAGTTGCGACGTGCTGGTGGTGGGCGGCGGAATCACGGGTTCGGCCGCCGCGCTGGCGCTGGCCAAGAAAGGCGCGCGCGTGATCGTCTGCGAGGCGGGCGCCGTCGGGCAGGCGGCCTCGGGACGCAACGGCGGCATGTGCAACAACGGCTTCGCGCAGGATTATGCGTCCCTGTCGCAACGTCTCGGCACGGAACTGGCGAACCGGCTCTATCTCGCGTTCGACGCGGGCGTCGACACGGTCGAGCGGCTGGTCAGAGAGGCGTCGATCGATTGCAATTTTGCCCGCACCGGCAAGCTGAAGCTCGCGGCGAAGCCCGAGCACTATGACAAGCTCGCGCGCAGCCAGGCATTGCTCGCGGCGAGCGTGGACCCCGACACGCGCCTCGTGACGAAGGCCGAACTGCGCGACGAGATCGGCTCGAACCGTTATCACGGCGGGTTGCTGTTCGGCAAGAGCGCGGGGATGCATGTCGGCCGATATGTGCGCGGCCTGGCGAGCGCCGCCCAGGCGCGCGGCGCACACATCGTCGAGCATGCGCCGGTGCTGGGATTGAAGCGGGACTCGCGTGGCAGCTATGCGGCGCGGACCCCGCTTGGCGAGATCCGTGCGCGCCAGGTCCTGCTCGCGAGCGGCATTTCGCACGTCGGGCCCTTCGGCTGGATTCGCCGCCGGATCGTGCCGGTCGGCGCATTCATCATCGTCACCGAGCCGTTGCCGCGCGAACTGCTCGACCGCTTGCTGCCGACGCGCCGGATGGTCACCGACACGAAGAATTTCGTGAATTTCTTTCGCGTCACGCCCGACAACCGGATGCTGTTCGGCGGGCGGGCGCGTTTTGCGGCGTCGAACCCGCGCTCCGACGAAAAGAGCGGCGCGATCCTGCGGCAGCAGATGGCCGCCGTGTTTCCGGAGCTGGCCGACGTACGCATCGACTACTGCTGGGGCGGGATGGTCGACATGACGGCCAACCGGCTTCCGCGCGCGGGCGAGCGCGACGGCGTTTACTACTCGATGGGCTATAGCGGCCACGGCACCCACATGGCGACGCTGATGGGCACGCTGATGGCGGAAATCATGGACGGACGCGCGGAGCTCAACCCGTGGCAAGGCTTCGACTGGCCGGCCATTCCCGGGCACTTCGGCAAACCGTGGTTCTTGCCGTTCGTCGGCGCCTGGTATCGACTCAAGGACACCCTCTCATGAATTCACCTGTTGATCACCTGCTGCAAGCTGGCCGGCTGGAGCGCTTCTTCATCGACGGCGACTGGGTAGCGCCCGACGGCGGCGACCGGTTCGCGGTCGTTTGCCCGTCCACCGAACACACGTTGTGCGAAATTCCGCTCGGCAGCGCGCGCGACGCCGACCGGGCCGTCAGCGCCGCGCGCCGCGCGTTCGAGCGATGGTCCGCGACTTCACCGGATGAACGCGCCGCGCTGCTCGACCGCGTGCATGCGTTGATGGTGGAGCGCGCCGAACTGTTCGCGTTGGCGCTCGCGATGGAAATGGGCGCGCCGATCGGTTATGCGCGCGGCGCGCACGTACCGCTCGCGGCTGAACATATCCGGGTTGCACGCGACAACCTGGCGAGCTACGCGCTCGTCAGGCAGCGCGGCACGACCGCGGTCGTGCGCGAGCCGATCGGCGTATGCGCGCTGATCACGCCGTGGAACTGGCCGATCTACCAGATCACCGCGAAGGTCGGGCCGGCGCTCGCGGCAGGCTGCACGGTCGTGCTGAAGCCGAGCGAACTTTCGCCGCTCAGCGCGCTGCTGTTCGCGGAAGTGGTCGCCGATGCGGGCGTGCCCGCCGGCGTATTCAACCTCGTGAGCGGCAGCGGCGAAACGGTGGGCGCCGCGCTGTCGTCGCACCCGGAGGTCGACATGGTGTCGATCACCGGATCGACGCGCGCCGGCGTGCTGGTCGCGCAGGCGGCGGCGCCGACCGTCAAGCGCGTCGCGCAGGAACTGGGCGGCAAGTCGCCGAATATCGTGTTGCCGGATGCGGACCTGTCGCGTGCGATCCCGCCCGGCGTGGCTGCCGCGTTCCGCAACATGGGGCAATCGTGCAGCGCGCCGACCCGCATGATCGTGCCGCGCGCCGTGCTCGGTGCGGTGGAGGCGCTGGCCGTCGCGACAGCGCAAACGCTCGTGGTCGGCGATCCGTTCGACGAGGCCACGACGCACGGGCCGCTGGCCAATCGCGCGCAGTTCGGGCGTGTTGCGCAGATGATCGACGTGGGTATCGACGAACGCGCGAAGCTGATCGCCGGCGGTCCCGGCCGGCCCGCGGGCCTCGAACGCGGCTTTTATGCGCGGCCGACGATTTTCTCCGAGGTGCGCACCGACATGGCGATCGCACAGCGGGAGATCTTCGGTCCGGTGCTCGCGATCCTGCCTTACGACACCGTGGACGAAGCGGTCGCGATCGCGAACGATACGGTCTACGGGCTCGGCGCGCACGTGCAGGGCACCGACAAGGAACGCGTACGCGCGGTGGCCGCGCGCATCCGTGCGGGGCAGGTGCATCTGAACTACCCGGCATGGGATCCTCAGGCGCCGTTCGGTGGCTACAAGCAGTCGGGCAACGGCCGCGAGTACGGGATCGAAGGCATGGAGGAGTACATGGAGATCAAGTCGATCGTCGGCTTTTACGACTGACACGGCCGCCGCGCGGGAGCGCGCGGGCAGTACGGCTGGAACCCCATTATTTTTCGAAGGTGCCGAAATTGGACCACCCCGTCATCCCCGATATCTCGCTGCAAGCGCATCACGCGCACTGGGCGAAATTGCGTCGCGACCTGCATGCGCATCCCGAGTTGCGATTCGAAGAACACCGGACGGCCGACGTCGTCGCGAGCGAGCTGGAAGCGCTCGGCTATGCGGTGTCGCGCGGGCTGGGCGGCACGGGCGTCGTCGCGAGCCTGCCCGGCACCGATCCGGTCCGCGGCATCGTGCTGCGCGCCGATCTGGACGCGCTGCCGATCCACGAAGCCAACGATTTTGCGCATGCGTCGTGCACGCACGGGATCATGCACGCGTGCGGCCACGACGGCCATACCGTGATGTTGCTCGGCGCCGCGCGCGTGCTGAAGGCGCTGCCGCAGCTGCCCGGCAGCGTCCACCTGGTGTTTCAGCCGGGGGAAGAGGGCGGAGCAGGCGCGCGCAGGATGATCGACGATGGGCTGTTCGAGCGATACCCGACGGAGGCGGTATTCGGGATGCACAACTGGCCCGGGCTGCCGGCCGGCCATTTCGGGTTGCGCACCGGCCCGATCATGGCCGCCGGCTCGCGCTTCAGGATCACGGTGACGGGCAAGGGCGCGCACGCGGCGCAGCCGCACCTGGGCATCGATCCCGTCCCGCTCGCGTGCTCGATGGTGCTGCAGTGCCAGACGATCGCCGCGCGCCACAAGGACCCGGTGGACCCCGCCGTCATTTCCGTCTGCATGTTTCATGCGGGCACCACGGACAACGTGATTCCCGACACCGCCGAGCTGCGCGGCACGATTCGCACGCTGTCGTCGGCATTGCAGCAGCAATTGCAGCGCGACGTCCGGCTCACGTGCGAGGCGCTGGCGAGTGCCTATGGCGCGCAGGTCGACGTGGAGTTTTTTCAGTACTACCCGGCGACGGTCAACACGCCGGCCGAGACTGCGCTGTGCGAGACGGTGATTCGCGACACGTTCGGCGACGAAAGCGTGGCCCGCGACGTACCGCCGAACATGACGTCCGAAGACTTCGGATTCATGCTGGAAGAACGGCCGGGCGCTTACGTGCTGATCGGCAATGCGCGGGCCGGCGCGGCCGCGCCGGCGCTGCATCACCCGAAATACGATTTCAACGACGACATCATTCCGGCCGGCGTCCGGTACTGGGTCGCGTTGGCGCAGCATTACTTCGCGCGCTCGCCATGATGCGCGAAGCCGGCGTTGACGTGGTGCCGTGGCGCACGACGACACCTTTATGAGGATTGCTTGATGAAACGGGAAAACGAGATGAACGATTACGACACGTTGCCGGCGCTTCGCTACCGGCGCTTCACCGCGGCGGACGTCCCCGCGGCCCATGCCCTTTCCATCGCGCTCCGCTGGCCGTTCAGGGCGGAAGACTGGCAGTTTTCCGCCGACACGTCGACCGCGTTCGCGGCAGAGGAAAACGGCGTGGTCATCGGCACGGCGATGTGCTGGAAGTACGGTGTGGATCGCGCCGCGATCGGGCATGTGATCGTCTCCGACGCGCATCAGGGCCGAGGCATCGGCCGCAAGCTGATGGAGATGCTCATCGACGAGCTGGGGACGCGCATCACGTTTCTGCATGCGACGCCGGCCGGCCGGCCGCTGTACGAGAAGCTGGGCTTCAACGTGTGCGGATCGCTGAGCCAGTATCAGGGGAACGTGGTGCGGCCGGCCAACGTGGTCCTGCCCGATGGCGTGCGGCTGCGGGCCGGATCGCCGGCCGACTGGCCGCGCCTCGTCGAGCTGGACGCGCGTGCTTCCGGTCTCCAGCGCGATGAGTTGATGTCGACGCTGTTCCAGCGCGGTGAAAGCGTCGTGCTCGAACGCGACGGCGAGGTGGTCGGGTTTTCGGTGCTGCGGCGCTTTGGCCGCGGGTACGTGATCGGCCCGGTGGCGGCGCCGCGCGCGAGCGACGACGCGTATGCGAAGGCGCTCGTCAGCCATTGGCTGACGCAACGGGAAGGTGAATTCGTCCGCATCGACGTGCCGGACGGGACCGGTTTGCCGGACTGGCTGGCCGAGCAGGGTTTGGCGCGGGTCGATACGTGTTCGAAGATGGTGCGCAACGCGCCGGCTTCGGCGCACGAAGGGCCGGCCGACCCCGTCTGCGGACAGTACGCGCTCGTCAGTCAGGCGATGCTGTAGCCCTCGGCGACACGCGCGGGCTTGCCTCGCGCGTGCGGTGACGTCAGCGCGCCCGGCGCGGTTGTTCGTCGATCGTGCGGGCCAACGGCGACCGGAACACGGGGCGTGCAGGCCCGATAGCGCTCCGCCTGGCGGCGCCCCATGCTAGCCGTCAGGATGCCTGCGTGGCGGCCCGGCGTTGCCGGGCCCCGGTAGCGATCGCGCTACTTCACCGGTGTCAGGACGGGCGCACCCTTGTTCTTGATCAGGAACACGACGAATTTTGCCGGCTTCGTGCTGCTGGCGTTTCGTCCGACCGTGTGCACGTCGTCCGGTCCTTCATGAAACGTGTCGCCGGCATGGAGCGTGACCGTTTTCCCGCCGTTCAGGCCCATCACGATGCTGCCGTCGAGCACGTAGACGAAGGCGTGCGCATCGTGACGATGCACGGGATCGACGCTGCCTGGCGGATAATTCACGACGATCATCTCGACTTCCTTGCCCGGATACTCGGGCAACGGCTCCGTGGTCAGTTGCGTCACCGTGGCTTGCGGAGCGGCGGCGGCGGGCTGAACGGGAGCCAGGAGCGACAGCGCGAGCGGTGCGAGCGCGAGCATGATGCGTTTCATGTCGTTACTCCAGGTTGGCCTTGTCGAGCCCGAACATCTTGTCGAACGAGCCGGGCACGGCGCGGAACGCGACGTTCAGCCGGTTCCAGCAGTTGATGGCGCCCACGAGGAAGGTGAGATCCGACAGCTCCTTCTCGGCATAGTGGGCCCGCACGCGTTCGTAGAGATCGTCGGGCACGCCATGCGTCGGGAGATGCGTCAGTGCTTCGGTCCATTCGAGCGCGGCGCGCTCGCGCGGCGAGAACAGCGTCGACTCGCGCCAGATCGCGACGTGATGCAGGCGCAGCTCGCGCTCGCCGTGGATTTTCGCCATCTTGGTGTGCATGTCGACGCAGAACGCGCAGCCGTTGAGCTGCGATGCGCGAATCTCGACGAGTTCGCGAATCGGCATCTCGATCGCCGTCTTTTGAAACAGCCCGTCGAGTTCGACGAGCTTCTTGGTCAGCTCCGGCGATTGCTGGAAGTAGTTGATACGTTGCGTCATGATCCGTTCTCCTGATCGGTGGAAGCGGTGCCGCTGGCCCGGCACATGCCGATTCATTGCGGGACCTGCCTGGCAACCATCGTAATCGCGGGCCTCACGGGTCAGTAGTGCCGGGAGGGTGCGCACTCTGTTGCCGCTTCGGAACCAATCGCCCGGCTGATGCGTCGGTGCGACCGCACACCGTTGACGTTACGTCACGCCGACACGGCGACGACACTGCAGATTCCCTGCCGGGCCATCTTCGTATAAGGGCACAGGCGCTCCGTGTCGCGGACGAGGCGTTCCGCGACGTCTTGCTCCACACCCGGCATGCGGACCGTGATGTTGGCAATCAGCGCATATCCGCCATCGACGGGATCCCGGCCGAACGACACTTCGGCCGCCACGGTCGCTTTCCGGAGGTCGATCTTTTCGCGTTGCGCGAGCAGGCTCAGTGCGCCGTGAAAACACGCGGCATAGCCTGCGGCGAACAGCTGTTCGGGATTGGTGCCGCCGCCCGGACCGCCAAGTGCGGTGGGCAACCGCAGATCGAGGATGAGACACCCGTCGTCGGATCGCGCGACGCCCGATGCACGGCCGTGGCCGGCCTCGCCTCCGGAGACGGTGACGGTGGTCGTGTAGAGCGCGGCGAATGCCTCCCCGCGATATTTGTCGAGCAGTGTCAGCGACGGAGGTTGCAACCTCTCGTTCTCCATATGCCTCCCGGTTTCTTGTATTGGCCAACGCGAGCGTCTCTAACCTTGCGTGTCGGGGCGGTGCGTTGCTTTTTCGATGCGAATCAGCGCAATGGTGAGGCGCGTGCCTGCAAGTCGATCTCCATGACCTCCATCCGAAAGATGGACCAAACGCTTCTGCATGCTAGGCAAAGACGCGTCTCCATGCCAGATCGACATCGGGATGCATGGTGTTGCCCACTCTGCACCAATGAAGTGACGCCGGAGCGTGATCGGTTGCATCGCGCGCTTGGCGAATGCGGTGACGCAGCGGATTGGTTCCGATGAGGAACGGGAAAGTGTTCCGATACAGGTCTACCTGCGTGCGCGGCCGGCTCTTAGTATCAAGGTACGGCAATGCGCCTGATCAGGGATGCAAACGAGTCATCGATTTCGATCACGCTCGACGCTTGAACCCTGATTCGTGATTTTCCGCCGCTGATGACGTGCCACGAATGCAACGGCAATCGCTCCCGAAAGACGGACTTCGGGTGGGACCGGCTTTGCCTGCGATCCGGAAGACCGCGACCCACACTTCGACCTGCGCGTGCAAGAGGCCCATCAGCGACGCGCAATGCAACGCACATGCGAAATCGGAGGCTTGCGATGGAAACGTTGGATATCGATCGGCTGACGATTTCGCAGGCGCCGATCCGGACTGATCCGCGCATCGAAGCGGGCGCTCATCTCGTCAGTGACCGCGACGGCTATGCGCACCACGGAATCTATGCGGGAAACGGCCTGGTTATCCACTATGGCGGCTTTCATGGCTCCGCCAGGCGGTGCCCGGTGGAATGCGTGCCGTTGTGCCGCTTCGCGGCGAACAAGGGCATTCGTGTTCAGCCTGAACCGGATGCCGCCTATACCGGAATGACCGTCGTCGAGCGGGCCAGGTCGCGCCTCGGTGAAGACCGATACCAGCTTCTGACGAACAACTGCGAACACTTCTGTACGTGGTGCGTGCGGGGTGTCGGGCGCAGTGAGCAGGTACGGCGCGGCTTGAGGAATCCGTGGATGGGCATCGCGACGCTGTTCGCGTTTGCGACCGAGGTACTGGCTGCTCGCGCACGCACGACGTTGCGTCGTCGCGATGACATGCCCCCGGGCCTTGCGGCGCGTGCGCGGATGCCGGACCGAACGCGAATGGCGATTTTTCTGCAAACGGCTTTGTTGGCCTACTACTTGACGAGACGGGCAATGCGTATTTTTTCAATCGCCGTGCGACACACGCCGCGCGTGTTCAAGGCGGGTGTACCGGCGATCGTCGCGGCCGGGTTGTCGGCGTGCGTGAATTACGCCGGCATTCATGGCGACGCGGCGATCGCCGATCCGCGGCAGTACCTGACGCAACAGAGTCTCCCGTTCGAGCAGGGGCATTGGCCCACCGTCGATTGGGCCGACCAGTTCGGCGACGGCCAGCTCAAGATACTGGTCGGGGAAGCGCTGAGAAGCAGCCCGACGCTCGAGCAGGCACGTGCGCGCGTGGCGGCCGCGCAGGCTTATAGCGAATCTGCACGGGCAGGAACGATGCCGCGCGTCGACGCCAGCTACGCGCTCACACGCCAGCAATTTTCAGGAACGGCGCTCGTTCCACCACCGTACGGGGGCTCATGGCAGACGGAGAACCGCGGCATCCTCGGTGCGTCGTATGAGCTCGACCTCTGGGGCAAGAAGCGCGAGGCGCTGAAAGCGTCGGTGTCCAGGCTTCAGGCGAGCCGCGCCGACGCGGAAGCGGTCAGGCTGACGCTCACGACTTCTATTGCGCGCACCTATAACCAGCTCGCCTGGCTCTACCTGTTGCGGGACATCGCGCAACAGGAGATCGCCCGGCGCGAGCAGATCGATCGAATCACCGCCGGTCGGATCGCGACCGGGCTCGACACGGAGGTCGAGCGGGAGACCGCACGCGCGAATCTCGCGACGAGCCGCGCGACGATGAAATCGCTCGACGGCCAGATTCTCACGACACGCTATGAGATCGCCGCGCTGCTCGGCGCCGGTCCCGATCGCGGCCTGCAGATCGAGCGGCCGGTGCTCGGCACGGGAGACGACGTCCGCCTGCCCGACAATCTGCCCGCGGATCTCGTCAGCCGGCGCCCCGACATCGTGGCCGCCCGCTGGAGCGTCGATGCGATCGCGCACGACGTGAAGGAAGCGAAGGCCGAGTTCTATCCCGACATCAACCTGAGCGCCGCGATCGGGCTCGACGCGTTCGGCTTCGGGCGCTTCCTGACGGCGGCGAGCCGCACGGCTTCGGCGGGCCCGGCGATCCACCTGCCGATCTTCGACGCCGGTGAGCTTCGCGCGCAACTGAAGGGGCGCTATGCCGATTTCGATAGCGCAGTCGCAACCTATAACCAGGCGCTCGTGACCGCGTTGAGCGACGTTGCCACACAAATCGCCGGCGTGCGCTCGACGGATGCGCAACTGGTCGACGCGCAGACCGCGCAGCAAGCCGCGTTGAGAGCCGCCGGGCTGGCGCTCACGCAGTACAAGGCCGGCCTCACCAATCAACTGACCGTGTTGAATGCGGACGTCAACGCGTTTTCCGCCGATCAGCGCGTCGCGACTCTGCGCATGACGCGCCGCGATCGGCAGATCGCGCTGGCGTCGGCGCTGGGCGGCGGCTTCGTCGACACGTCGTTCGCGGACTCCGGCGCCGCGGCTCGCGCCAATGGGCCCGTATCCGGCACGCCTGCCGTCGCCGCCCGCTGAGCGGTTATCCATCGAATCTGCCTGGAGAATTGAAATGAGCGAAATCAACCCGCCGGTTCGCGAGCCGGTCGATACCGCCCGCGTGAATCACGATCCGTCGCCGTCGGGGGGCGGAGAGGTCGCAGGCGAACCTGCTACGCGGCGGCGTGGGCTGCTGCTGGCGCTGCTCGGTGTGGCGGTCGTCGCGTCGTCGATCGCGTATGGCGTGTACTACCTGACCTATGCGCGCTACCACGAGTCCACCGACGACGCATACGTCAGCGGCAACCTCGTGCAACTGACGCCACAGGTGGCGGGTACCGTCGTCGCGGTGAACGCCGACGATACGCAGATCGTGAAGGCGGGCGATCCGGTCGTCACGCTCGACAACGCCGATGCGACCGTCGCGCTCGGTAACGCCGAAGCGACGCTGGGCCAGACCGTGCGGCAGGTGAGCAGCCTTTACGTGAACAACGACCTGTATGCCGCGAACGTCGCCCAGAAGCAGTCCGATCTGGTTCGCGCCGAGGACGATCTGCGCCGCCGCCAGGCCGTTGCCGATACCGGCGCGGTGTCGGCCGAAGACATCGCGCATGCGCGCGACACCGTGGCGGCCGCGCGGGCGGTGCTCGATGCCGCTCGCCAACAGGCGGCAGCCAACCGCGCACTGACCGGCCGCACGACGATCGACCAGCATCCGAACGTGCAAGCCGCCGCGTCGAAGGTGCGCGATGCGTATCTCGCGTTCGCGCGCAACGTATTGCCCGCACCGGTCACGGGCTATGTCGCGAAGCGTTCGGTCCAGGTCGGCCAGCGTGTGTCGCCGGGCACGCCGTTGATGGCGATCGTTCCGCTCGACGGTGTCTGGGTCGACGCGAACTACAAGGAAAGCCAGTTGCACAGCATGCGCATCGGTCAGCCCGTCACGCTGACGGCCGACGTGTATGGCGGCAAGGTCAAGTATCACGGCCGCGTCGTCGGCTTTTCGGCGGGTACGGGCAGCGCCTTCGCGAGCTTGCCGGCGCAGAACGCGACGGGCAACTGGATCAAGGTCGTGCAACGCCTGCCGGCGCGCATCCAGCTCGACCAGAAGGAGCTCGAAGCGCATCCGCTGCGTATCGGCCTGTCGATGGAGGTCGATGTGGATACGCGCGACGACACGGGCCCGCAGCTCGGCGCGGCAATGAACACGTCGTATCGCACCGGCGTGTTTGCCGAATACGGCGCACAGGCGGATGCCGAGATCGAGAAGATCATTGCGCGAAACGTCGTCGTCGAGCACGCGGGGTCGACGGGGCCTGCCGGATCGCCGACGGCTTCCGTCAAGCGCGACGCAAGCGCGATGCGCGACACGACGCGGCGCGCAAGCTGAACCGTCCACCCGGTGCGCGTCGTCGTCGCGCGTCGGTCGATCCAATCGTCCGACTGGCCGGATCGAGATGCCGGCACGGTCGATACTTCAGAGTGAAAGCGAGATGAATGCCTCAACGCCACCCGCACCGCCGCCGCTGACGGGCGGCAAGCTGGTCCTTGCGACCATCGCCGTCGCGCTCGCGACGTTCATGAACGTGCTCGATTCATCCATTGCGAACGTCGCGATTCCGACGATCTCGGGCAACCTCGGCGTCTCCGTCGACGAAGGCACGTGGGTGATCACGCTGTTCTCGGCGGCCAATGCCGTCGCGATTCCGTTGACGGGCTGGCTCACGCAGCGCGTCGGACAGATCCGGTTGTTCGTGGCCGCCATCGTGTTGTTCGTGTTCTCGTCGTGGTTGTGCGGCGTCGCGCCGAACCTGCTCGTGCTGCTCGCCGCGCGTGTCTTGCAGGGCGTCGTCGCAGGGCCGCTGATTCCGCTGTCCCAGGCGATCCTGCTGGGTTCGTATTCGAAGGAGAAAAGCTCGACCGCGCTGGCGCTGTGGTCGATGACCGCGACGGTCGGCCCGATCGCCGGGCCCGCGCTGGGCGGCTGGATCACCGACAGCTACAGCTGGTCGTGGATCTTCTACATCAACATTCCCGTCGGCCTGTTCGCGGCCGGCGTGACGTGGATGATCTATCGCGACCGCGAGACGCCGGTGCGCAAGCTGCCGATCGACAAGGTCGGGCTGATGTCGCTCGTCGTGTGGGTCGCGACGCTGCAGATCATGCTCGACAAGGGCAAGGATCTCGACTGGTTCAATTCGCCGGTGATCTGCGTGCTGGCCGTCATCGCCGCGATCAGCTTCCTGTTCTTCCTGATCTGGGAATTCACGGAGAAGAACCCGATCGTCGATATCCGCCTCTTTGCGGTGCGCAATTTCCGCGGCGGCACGATCGCGATTTCAGTCGCGTACGCGGTGTTCTTCTCGAACCTCGTCATCCTCCCGCAATGGATTCAGGGCTACCTGGGCTATCGATCGGTGGACGCGGGGCTCGTGACGGCGCCACTCGGGATCTTCGCGGTGCTGCTTGCACCGTTGATGGCGAAGATCATGCCGAAGTCCGATGCGCGGGTGCTGGCAACACTGGCCTTCCTCGGTTTTGCGGGCGTGTTCTTCATGCGCTCGCATTACACGACCGGGGTCGACCCGTACACCCTGGTGCTGCCGACCTTGCTGCAAGGCATTCCGATGGCGCTCTTTTTTACGCCGCTTACCGCGATCATCCTGTCGGGGCTGACGCCCGACAGGATTCCGGCGGCGGCCGGCCTGTCCAATTTCGTGCGCGTGTTCGCGGGCGGCGTCGGCACGTCGTTGATCGCGACGGGGTGGAACGACCGGACGATCCTGCATCATGCCCGGCTCGCCGAGCAGTCGAGCGTGAACAATCCCGACTATGCGAGCGCCATCGCGCAGCTCCACGCGACGCTCGGCGGCGGCATGGATCAGGCGGCGGCGTTTTTCGAACGCACGCTGAACGCGCAAGCAGCGATGCTCGCGCTGAACGATATCTTCTGGCTGTCGTCGATCATCTTCATCGTCATCATCCCGCTGGTCTGGCTCACCAAGCCGGGCAAGGGTGGCGCAGGGGCAGCGGCAGGGGCGCACTGAGCGAGGCCGCTTCGACGCGCGCGGGGGCACTCGAACGCCGTCGAGCCGGGTTATGCCAACGACTACACGCACGCGTGATCGTACTGTCGCGTTACTTCTGGTGCCGCGCGTGCGATTTTCGGTTGCAGGACGCGGACGCCGGCCGAGTCACCAATCATGCCGGTTCGGCCTGCGTCTGCGCTCGCTCGAAACTGTGGAGCCGCGAGCACTGCATTGAGGGCGGCCTCTGCCAGTCGCGGGCGATCAATCGGAATCCGGGCCTGGGACGGCGCGCGCCGATAGCCTGAAGCATCAAAAGGTTCATGCTGTCGAGGGCGGCGCGATGCCCGTTTCGCCGACGCGTTGTTCGACATCGGACACGAGCAGGGCCCCTCAGGAGCGACGGCTGGATCGCACGCGCTTTGCTTCCGCTGTTGTCGGCTGTATAAGGCTGGACTAGACGAAACAGACAGCGTCAGATCGTCTGACTCGGTTCGGCCATCTACGGCCATTCAAGCGGCTGCTTCGTTCCAAAGAATGGGCAGTCGTGCTCGGATCGAGCGATGAACCGATCGCGCATACGGCACCACGGACTGTTGCAGCAGTCGGAGTGAAGGGGCCCACCCAAACTCGCGCAGCGCGTTGCGGCGCTGCCTTTGGCGCGCGGCTTGCTTGTCACACTCTCGCAATGACCGCTTCATTGTCCGCACGAATTTCATCCTTGTGCTTTCTGCCCGCATCGTCAACTGAAACAGCGTCGGACAACGACGGCGCGAGCACGTTTTCCCATTTCGCGACGGCGGCCGAGGCGACCGCATTACCCAGCACGTTGGTCGCCGTGCGCCCCATGTCCAGGAAATGATCAACGCCGATGATAAGGAGCAGCCCGGCCTCGGGGATATTGAACTGGCCCAGTGTTGCGGCGATGACGACCAAGGAGGCACGCGGCACTCCGGCCATGCCTTTGCTGGTCAGCATCAGGATGGCAAGCATCGACAACTGCTGCACGAACGACAGATGAACGCCATACGCCTGCGCAATGAACAGAGTGGCAAATGTGCAGTACATCATCGTGCCGTCGAGATTGAACGAATAGCCGATCGGCAAAACGAAGCTCGCGATACGTTCGGGGACACCGAAACGGACCAGTTGTTCCAGCATCTTCGGATAAACGGACTCGCTGCTGGCCGTACTGAAACCGATCAGCATCGGCACGCGCATGAAACGCACAAGCGAAAATACCCTGCGCCCGAACAACACGCCACCGGCCAATACCATCAGAAGCCATAGCACGATCAGGCTTCCGTAAAATTCGCCCATGAACCGGCCAAAGGTTACGAGAACCGACACGCCGCGCGTCGTCACGACGTTCGCGATCGCCCCGAACACCGCGAACGGCGCGAGCGCCATCACATAGCCGGTCACTTTCAGCATGACGTGAGCGACCTGGTCGAGCATGCGAACGACGAGTTGCGCCTTGTCGCCCAGCGTCGTAAGCCCGACGCTGAAGAAGGCGGCGAACACCACGATCTGCAGGATTTCGTTGTTCGCCATCGCCCCCACAATGCTGCTGGGCACTAGATGCGCCACGAATTCCTTGGGCGACAGCCCGCTCGTGCTCAACCCGGTCGAGGCGTTGATCGCGGGCAACGGCAGGTTGAGCGCACTGCCGGGCTTCAACCAGTTGGCGATCAGCGCGCCCAGCGCGAGCGAGATGAACGACGCGAAGAGAAACCAGCCCAGCGTCCTGATCCCGATGCGGCCCACCGCGCGCACATCGCCGATCTTCGTCACACCGATGACGAGTGAGCAGAACACGAGCGGGGCGATGATCATCTTGACCAAGCGCAGAAACACGTCGGCGAGAAGCGAGAAATAGCTGCCGACCTGGTTGGCTGCATCCGCATTGGGCAGCATCGCGTGACAGGCAACGCCGGTTGCGATGCCGAGCACCATCCCGGCAACAATGCGTGCAGCAAGAGGTAATTTCATGAGTGTCTCCAAGCGAATCTTTGACAAACGACATTGACGAGAGGCGTCACGCGCCAAGCCGCAGGTAAGCCATATGCGCGACGGCCGCGTCCTGCAGGGCGATGCCGACTGCCTTGTAGATCACGATGTCGGTGGCGTCCCATGCGCGCTGCTCGTCTGCGCCGATGACGGACGAAAGGTCCACCATCGTCCTGCTCTCGATCACGGCACGCGACGGGCGCAGCAGGTCGCCCGTTTCGAACGGCGTCTGCTGCATCCAGTCCACGACGACGCGCGAGGCCGCGAGCAACGACGCGTCGTCGAGTTCGCGTTGATCGGGACGCGTCGCGCCGATACTCGCGACGAATGCACCCGGTCGTAGCCATTCGCCGCGTATGACCGGTTCGGAAGCACGCGTTGCGACGACAACGATGTCGGCGGCGGCGCACGTGTCGGCATCGACCACCGACACGTTGAGACCGAACCGATGCCCGAGGCTGTCGGCAAGTGCGTGCGCGGATACGGCATCGCGGCTGTGAATCATCACTGCGCGCAATCCGGCTCGTCCGGCCAAGGCCTCGGCATGAGCACGCGCCTGCACGCCGCTGCCGAACAGTCCGAGGCTTCGGCTCCCCGGACGCGCCAAATGTCGGGCTGCGAGCGCGGTGGTCGCGGCCGTGCGCACGCCCGTGATCGCATCACCCTCAAGCATCGCGAGGAGCCCGCCATCGACGAGCGAAAACAGCGCGATGTAAAAGCGGAACTGACCGTCGATCGTCGTGTACATCTTTATCGCCGCGACCTTGGCCAGGCCCAGCATTGCACTCATTGCGCTGAACTTCACGTCGGACAATCCGATGCGTGCGCGAGGCTGAACGGCCGCCGTGCCGTTCTGCAGGTCGAGATAGGCATCGCGAATGGCGTCCGATGCGAGGCGCACGTCGAGCACTGCCGCGATCTGGTCGTTGGTAAAGATCTTCATTGCTGCGGCTCCAGCATCATGCTTTCGACTGCGCCGCTGATCCAGCAGCCCGCGTCGGCGTTGTCGGGGTCTCGCATTTTGACCCGGATGCTGGACGGCTTTCGCATCGCGTACCCTTGATGCACGGTCATGCCCGGTGCGCCATGCGCGAGCAGGCCGTAGTGCAACGCACCGTAGAGGGTCGCGGCCGCGGCGATACCCGTCGCCGCATCTTCCGGATACCCGGAAGAGCGCGGAAACTGGCGCGCGTGCGCCTCGAGAGGTTGTGTACGCTCGACCGCAAACGGATAAAGGCCCGTCGATTCGAGCTGGTCACATAGCGCCTGCACCTTTTCGAAGGACGGCGTCAGTGCATGAAGTCGCTGCACCGAGCGAATCGGTATCAGCGTCTTGGTCCGGCTCGTCGTGGCGTTGACAATGCTGAGAGCATCCAGATCGTCAGCATCGATGCGCAGCACATCGCATATCGCGGCATGCAGCCGCGCGTCTTCGATCGAGTGCACGATACCTTTGGGCTGGCTCACTTCGATGGATTGCGTGCTTTCGTCAAAGCGAGCGTCGACGATGCCGCTCAACGTCTCGAGCGTCGCGACGCGGGATGTCCAGCGGCCAAGCCGCCGCAGAAGCCACAATGCGCCAAGCGTCGCATGGCCGCACATCTCCATCTCGTGGTGGGGGACGAAGAAGCGCAGGCAATACGCGTTGGCCGTATTGCTCGGTGCGCACACGAATGCGCTTTCGTGGCCGTAGCGCGCGGCAATCGCCTTCATCTCGTCCGCGGACATGGCATCCGCATCCAGTACGACGGGCGCGGGGTTGCCGCCTCCCGGCCCCGCGGGAAAGACGCGCACGAAATGCAGATCCCCGTGAGGGCGCAACGCGAACGTTGAGTTGGGTGAGTGAGGCAACAAGGAAAGGTCGTTTTCAACCGACATGAACGGGCTCCGGCGTGTAAGTGACGCCAGCATGCCGAAGGGGAAGCGATGTTTCGCCGCCTGTCGGGCCACGACAAGCGCACAATCGGGCCAATTGCGCGTCCGGCCCAGCGCGCGGGAGTCCGCGCACCCCCGTGTTTTCCCCGAGAACCGGGGCGGCGGCCGGGTGTGCGAGTGCCCGGCCTACATGCACGGAAGTTTGAAACGCTATACTGGGCCGTCCCGTTAATACAGCGGTGCACGAGTCCCGCTATAGCCGGCGGCTACCCACCGTATGTGGCGCCCAAGGGTAATTTCGTGAAGCACTATCCGACCGCCAGTACCCATTTGTCCGAAGATCGCGTTGCCGATGTCCGGCAGGTTTCGATCGGCGATTACCGCACGCAGCCGCACGAACATGACGAGTACATGTTTTTGCTGCCGCGTACGGGCCAACTGATCCTGAACGTTGAATCGAACGCCTCGCCTTTGCGCGTGGCGCCGATGTCGTTTGTCGTGGTGCCGCCGCGGCGCCTGCATGACACGCGCGGCTATCGGACGAAGCAGGAACATGTCGCCGTCTATGTGGCGAGCGATTTCGTCGCGTACTGCGAGCGCAAGGCGCAAAGAAGGCTGTCGTGCGCGAAGATATCCATCTGGTCCGCACCGTTGCCGCTGCTCAACGCGGTGCGTCTCGCCACCGACACAGCTCAGCGCGACGTCGACGAACTCGCCGCCTATCGCAAGGAACTGACCAACAAGACGTTGGCGGCCACGTGCATCGAGGCGGGGTTGAGCTCGGACCATCTTCCGGTGACGCCTGCCGACGCTCGCCGCGAATTGGTGAAAGACATTCGGGCGTTTCTCGACTCGACACTCGATCAATCAATCGGGCTCGATCGCGTTGCCTACGAGTTCGGGCTGTCGCGGCGCACGTTGACGCGCATGTTTCGCGACGTCACAGGTGAATCCATCGTCGACTATCAATCGCGGCAGCGTGTGCGCCACGCGTCGCTGCTATTGCAATCACCCGGCATGACGGTCGTCACGGCGGCGGCAGCGGTCGGTCTCGATTCACCGTCCTATCTCGCTCGCCTGTTCCGAAAGTACGGACAGGCGCTACCGCGATCCTTCAAGGCGTGACCTCGAGTCGCACATGACATAAGCGCCGAGACGGCTCGACATCACCGGACCTATTTGCTGAAGACTAAGTGCGCCGGCCACGCGCCAGCTTAGCGTCCGTCACCTTTCGCAGGAGGTCGGTCATTCGTCGTCGCTCCAGGCGTCGCCGCTTGAGCGACTGACCGTCGGACTTCTTCCGAGAACGTTCGTTGCCGATGAGGCGAGGCGAATGACGGTAAGGGATCGATCACGGCCCTTGATGAAGTGACATCCAGGCAATCTCGGACCTGATCTGATGCCGACCGAGAGATCAGGTCTAGACTTGAACGTGTCAGCCGATCGCCGCATCGTGCATGGCGAGCATCGGCTCGACGTCGAAGCCCGCGGCGCGCCATGCATCGATGCCGCCTGCAAGCGGCAACGCCAGCTTGATGCCGCAAAGCCGCAACTGCCTGGCCACCGACACGGCGGACCCTTCGTCGGGGCACGCGCAATAGATGACGAGTGTCCGGTTCGTTCCATGGCGCTCCATGATCTGCCGGGTCTTTCGTTCATCGCCGACTACCGCGCCCGGAATCACGAATGGATCGAGCGTCCTTCGCTCCGCGGAGCGGATATCGACCACGATCGGTCGCGGATTGTTCGCGAGCAATGCATGCAATTCGCCCGCACTGATCCGTGCCTTGCCGAGCGCGCTTGCCAGCATGAGCCTGCGGCAGTAGCGGTACAGGAGATACAGCACCGGAACGATGCCGGCGACGATGAGCGCCTGCCAGCCAAGACGGGCGACAAGCGCGAAAAGCACGTCGATCTGCGAAGCGAACAGCGTGCCGATCGCCAGCCCGATCGACGCCCACAGTGCAATGCCCGCACAATCGTGCAGGACGAAGGAGCGCAACCTGACGGCCATCGCACCGCATAGCGGAACGGCAACGAGCGACAGGCCGGGCACGAACCTCGCGACGATGAGTACGCGAACGCCCCAGCGCCCGAAGAAGCGCTCCGTCGTCGTGACGCACGCTTCGCGCGACTGCGACAGCTTGCAGACGGTGTGAAGCGTGCGCTTGCCATACCGCTTGCCGCCGTGAAACCAGACCAGGTCGCCGAGAAAGCCGCCGATCACGGCGGCGCCCAGTATCGTCGCGAAATGCAGCAACGTCGACGACGTCGCATGCGTGACGAGCGCAATGCCTGCCCCGACCGTAATCAAAGTCGGCATAGCGGGCAGAGGCAGGCCGAGTGAAGACCCGAGCACGTTCAGGAATACGACCAACGTGCCGTACCGTGCAATCATTTCATGCGACATCATGGTGCTCTCCTTGAGGCTCGCACATACCCGATCTCGAAGATCGTTCCTTGCTCCGCTTGAACCTGCCTGCCCGAAGCCGGCGTCGCGTCGGCGGCCACCCTCACCGCAACCGTTCGGCGCGGCAGCGAGTCGCTACGTATTACCTGGCAATCGACGGCTCTTTGTCATGCGGGTGATTCGCTGCCGGAGCAGCGTCGGTGCGCTGGCCACCCGTTTCGTCGACGTCCTGCCGGTAGCGGTGCACGTCCCGCGTGACGAAGCCGATTTCGCGGTTCGGGATATCGAACCAGTCGGGATGCCCGAACGAACGCCGAATATCCTCGAGGCCGCTCGCCCAATGCTCGCGCATCGTGTCCTTGCTGAACTCATAGTCCTTGTAGTGCCCCTCGAACACCTTGTTCTTGTAGATCAGGTGCACGACGTTCACTGCGCTGCCATCGGCCGTCTTCTGTGCCTCCCGCAACAACGGGTGCGCAAGCCGCACGTGTTCGGGAATGTGCTCGAGCAGCGCCTTGATCATCTGCGCATGCTTCTGGTTTTGCGACATGAACGCGGTGATGGCACGCGTGCGGCTCGAATACTGAATGTCCTTGGTGCGCTCGCTGACATCGAGGAAATCGCCCGGCAGCTTGCCGCGCGAGCTCCACAGATCGATCTGGAAAACGAGCGTGTCCTTGTGCTGGCTTTCCCGGATGATCTCGGTCAGCGGCGTGTTGGAAACCAGTCCGCCGTCCCAGTAAAACTCGCCATCGATCTCGACGGCCGGAAAGCCCGGCGGCAGCGCGCCGGAGGCGATGAAATGTTCCGGCTCGAGACGCATTTTCGAATTGTCGAAATAGACGAGATTGCCCGTTCGCACATTGACCGCACCAACCGATACGCGAATGTTTCCGTCGTTGATGCGAGCGAAGTCTGCGTACCGCAACAGCGTCTCACGCAATGCCGACGTGTCGTAGTAGCTGACCTGATCGGGGCGCTTCCTGCCGAGCCCGGCGAAAGGCCCATGCGTGCGCGGGGCGAAGAACCCGTCCTGACCTTCCATCAACGTGCGCGTTGCGGCCCAGGCGCTCGTCCACCTGCGCCCGATGTCTTCAAGACCGGGCCACGCCGACATGCAGGCGCCGAAGTGCGAGAACGGATCGGTCGGCTGGCTGATGGTGTTCCAGAAGCCACGCAGTGCTTCCGTTCGATCCGCGGGCGCGTTGCCGGCGATGATCGCCGTGTTCAGCGCACCGATCGATACCCCGGCGATGCGCGTCGGTTCCACGCCGACCTCGGCCATACCCTCGTATACGCCGGCCTGGTATGAGCCGAGTGCGCCGCCGCCCTGCAGCACGAGCCCGATTTCGTCGTAGGCGGGGAGCTTGATGCGATGGGGCTGCTTCAGCTTGTTACGCTGGCTCGAATGCATGATGTTCTCCTTACTGCATGAACCAGCCGTGGCTGACGACGATCGATTGCCCGGTGAGCGCGCTCGACTCGAAGCCGGCCAGGAACGCAACCGTGTTCGCGACATCGGCCAGCGACGTGAATTCGCCGTCGACCGTCTCCTTCAGCATCACGTCGCTGACGACCTGCTGCTCGGAGATCCCGAGGGCCTTCGCTTGCTCGGGGATCTGCTTGTCGACCAGCGGGGTTCTGACGAATCCCGGGCACACGACATTGGCGCGCACGCCACGCGGCCCGCCTTCTTTCGCGACCACCCGCGCGAGACCGAGCAACCCGTGTTTCGCGGTCACATAGGCGGATTTGAGCGGCGAGGCCTCGTGCGAATGCACCGAGCCCATGTAGATCACCGTGCCGCCCTTGTTCGATGCATACATATGCCGGATGGCGGCCCGGGTCGTCAGGAATGCACCATCGAGGTGGATGGCCAGCATCTTCTTCCAGTCGGAAAAGGCGTAATCCTCGATCCGGTTGACGATCTGGATGCCGGCGTTCGACACGAGCACGTCGATTCCACCCAGCCGGCTCACCGTTTCGGCCAGCCCCGCGTCGACGGCTTCCTCGCTGGTGACGTCCATGGCGATCGCCAGCGCATTGCCGCCGTTGGCGACGATGTCGTCGGCGACCTTTCGCGCTGCTTCGACATTCAGATCCGCGATCACGACCGTCGCGCCGTCCGCCGCGAGCTTGCGCGCGCACACTTCGCCGATACCGCTTGCCGCGCCCGTCACGAGCGCGATCTTGCCATTCAGTGCCATACGTCCTCCGGGAGCCTATTGGTTGACTGCGAGTTTCAGCGACTCGGCAGGGGCGAGATAGTCGTAAGCCACTTCGCCGATATCGAGTGTGAGATTTGCAATGAGGTGGCGGGCGCCGATCACCTTGCGAACCGGCAGATCGGCAACCGATGCGAGTGCGTGCGGATGCAGCTCGAGCGCGGCAGGCCCTTCCCATGCGCCGATCACGTCGACATCGCGCAGGAAGAAACGCACCAGTTCGCAAATGCGGGCCGAGCCATCGACGTGCGGAATGACCTTGAGCAGGTAGTTGGGCGTGTCGGCGAGCTTGCGGCGCTCGGCCGCCGTGTCGAGCGCGCGATACTTGAAGCCCATCGTTCCGGTGGCAATGCGCTGCGTGCCGTAGTCGAGCGTGCCGAGCAGCGTGTCCTTGCCATCGACGCGGAGCGTCGGCGACGCCAGCTTCTTGGGAAATCCCCAGATCTCGCGTCCGGCCGCGATCGGGCCTTCGTCGTCGAGGTACATCGCGTGCGTGAAATTGGCACGATTGCCATCCTCGTCGAGGACGGAGATCACCTGGCCGCTCTCCGTGTAGTCGCCGAATCCCGACGAATCCGGCATGCGAATGAATTCGTAGTGGACGATCGCATGGTCAACCGTCAGCGGTTCCGGAACGACGGCCCGGAGCGCATCCATGTCCGTCTCGTACGAGATGATGAAGTACTCGCGATTGATGAAACGGAAGGGCGGGCGCGGATACGCCGGGTTGTGCACGGGCATCGCAAAGGCGTTGTCGCGGATGTCTTCTTCGGTCACGGGTCGTTCCTCGGTTGGTGAAGTGCTGTGTCATACCCGTCGCGACAGCCTCGGCCGACGCGGCGAATGACGGGCGAACGCGCAACGCGGCGCAGAATTGCCGCGCGAGGTCGCGCGTTTCTCTTGCGGTGTCCGGTTTGTTCACTGATGAGTTCGGCAGCGCGTACGGCCACCGTCAGCACCAAGCGTAGGCGATGTGGCCTTGCGGCAGTAGCGTCGCAATGGACCTCATCATGTTGTCTCGGCGACAACAATCGAAGACAGGAGGCGCGGCGGCACGCTACCCGTCAGGGAGGTGCCGGATTCGCTATAGCGCGATGACGGTGTGGCTCGACGATGCGACGGCATGCTCCCCGAACATTGCCTTCAGGTCGCGCTCGATCGTGCCGCACAGCGTCGAGATGGGGACGTCGTTCGCGCCGCCTTCGAAAGGGTTCTCCGTGCTTTCGCCGACCTGGTCGAGCGACGTGTACATCCACGACACGGCGACACTGCATGGCACGACCAGCCAGACCATGTTGCCGTGCATGAAGCCGCTCACGCTGTCGTTCAGCCGGTTGAATTCGTTCAGAAGACCGAACGGAAGCGACAGGCAGAAAAATCGGACGAACAGGGAGCTGACGGTCGCGTATTGACGTGGATAGGGAAAATTCTTGAAGCGTTCCGATCGGGACTGGAGGTCAATGAAGTCTCCGATGGTTTTCTCAAGTTCCATGTAGAAACTCGTGTTCAGGTGGCCGGCAAGATGAAGCATCCTGAGCGAAGTGCCCTGCAGGCTCAGCACGCATGTCGTGATGGAGGCAGAAGAGAGCGCCTGTTCCGCTTCGGACGGGGACAAGTACTTCGGCAACAATTCCTTGATGTCGTTTTCCCATTCCGGCACGCGGTAGAAGCGGCGGTACTCCGCGTTGTAGCGCTTGTTCGTGCTTTCCCAGATACGAGGACGGCGCAGGTCGTATCGCAGTGCGGTGAGCCACGCGAGGTGTCGATAGACCAGCGTTCGGGCAATCTCTTCGTCCTTCACGAAGTCGCGCGTGATTTGCCCCCAGCGGCGGCTCTTGCTCAGGATGCCGGTCCAGATTTCCAGTGCGTCCATTGCCCGGTTGTACGTCTGGACGTTCTTGAAGCCGACGATGAACGACGTCGCGGTTCCGAGCAGCGCCACGATCGTCAGGGGGATCGACAGCCATGTGACGGAAAAGAACTGATACAGAACGACCGGGACGGAACCAAAAATGAGGAGTTCGTATATTTTCCAGCGCGTCCAGATCAGAAATTCCGATAGCTTGTACGATTTCCCGAGATGCATTTTATTTGCCTCATCGATAGCTCAGGTGGGTGACGAGTGCGGCGCTTGGGTCACGCGCGATCTTTCGTCACGCATCATGCCTGCGATCGATTCGGCCGGGATGTGATCGATTGGTGCCGAAGAGGCAACACCGTGAGCACGCTTGCGGATCTACTGCGCAATGCCGCGTCAACCTACGATGACCTCGCGCGACGACGTTTGCATTTTGCCTGCCTGTCTGGCTTGCAACCGGTATCCGTCGACATCGCAATTTTCCAACCGAGGGCAATCATCATGTCGCAGAAGATCTTGATAGTGGGTGCCGGTTTCGCTGGCGTGTGGGGCGCACTGGGCGCAGCTCGCGTGCTGGATGGTGCCGGTGTGACGGGCAGCGACGTCGAAATCACGTTGATCTCGCCGAAACCGGAATTGCAGATCCGGCCGCGGTTGTACGAAAGCGAGCCGCAGCGCATGGCCGCGCCGCTGCTGCCGTTGCTCGACGCCGTCGGCGTGAAGTTTCTCGAGGGTAGTGTCGAAGAGATTGCCGTTCAGGAGAAGACGGTGAGCGTGGCTTGCTCCAACGGCCAAAAGCGTTTGCTCGCGTATGACAGGTTGCTGTTGACCAGCGGCAGCAGGCTGGGCAGGCCGCCGGTACCGGGGCTGGCAGAGCACGCGTTCTCGGTCGATCGTATCGAGGACGCGGTCGCGCTCGATGAGCACTTCGCTGCGCTGGCGAAACTGCCGGATTCGCCGGCACGCAATACCGTCGCGGTCGTGGGCTGCGGCTTCACGGGTATCGAGGTCGCCACCGAGTTGCCGCATCGCTTGCGCGAACGGTTCGGCCCGGACGCGGCGATTCGCGTAGTCGTGATCGGCGCGCAGGCCGAAATCGGCCCGGATCTCGGCCCGAATCCCCGGCCTTACGTCGCGGAAGCCTTCGACTCGCTGGGCATCGAGGCCGTACTCGGGTCGCGCGTCGTGTCGGTAGGGGCGGACGGCGTTCGCACCGCGTCGGGCACGCATATCGAAGCCATGACCGTGATCTGGGCGGGCGGCATGCAGGCCAGCCCGCTGACGGCGCAAGTCTCGTCGCATCTCGACCCGCTCGGACGTGTCGAGGTCGCGCCGGATCTGCGTGTCGCCGACGCGCCGCACGTGTTCGTGGCGGGCGACGTGGCGCGAGCGCGCAGCGACGATGAAGGGCACTATGCATTGATGTCGTGCCAGCACGCGATCGTGATGGGGCAATTCGGCGGGTACAACGTCGCCGCGGATCTGATCGGTGTGCCGACGCTGAAGTACACGCAGCCGTTCTATGCGACATGCGTCGACCTGGGCGAGTGGGGCGCTGTTTACTCGGAAGGCTGGGACCGTGAGATCAAGCTGACGCACGCGGAAGGAAAAGCGCGCAAGCAAATGATCAACACGCAATGGATCTATCCGCCTGCGCCGAATCGCGCCGAGGCGCTGGCGGCAGGCAATCCGCAAGTCTCCTTCGGCTGACCTGCCGGTGCCCCCGCACGTGTCGCGCGTGGCTCGGCGGGGGCAGCTTGGCACGCGGCAGCGGCACTGAACGTCTTCCACGGGCGAGACGCCGCTGCCGCGCGGCAGGCAGCGAGTCAGTCGACGACGGTCACGATATTGACGGTGCCTTGTCTGGCCATCTTTGCATACGGGCACAAGCGCTCCGCGGTTCGAACCATCTCTTCCGCGATGCTGCGATCGATACCGGGCATCCGGACCCGGACATCGACGAGCAATGCATAGCCGCCGTCCATGGGGTCGCGGCCAAACGAAACCTGCACGTCCACGACCGTATCGGTGATCTCCATGTCGGCGCGTTTCTCGAGCAGGTTCAGCGCACCGTGGAAGCACGCGGCGAAGCCCGCCGCGAACAACTGCTCCGGATTGGTTCCGTTGCCGGGCCCGCCGAACTCGGTGGGCAGGCGCAGATCGACGGCGAGATTTCCGTCGTCCGAGCGGACCACCCCGGATGCGCGGCCGTGCCCCGTCTCGCCACCGGTTACGGTGACAGTCGTCGTATACAGAGGCTGAAAATCCCGGCCCCGATACCGGTCGAGGAGGGAAAGCGGAGGGGCCTGCAGCTTCTTGTCATCCATGATGCGTGCTCGAGTTCGACGACGCGCTCCGACCCCCGGTCATTCATTCGTCGAAGCGTCTTGCGGCGGGGGCTGCACTGCCCGGGCAGATGGCGTCTTCAAGAAATGGGGTGGGGCGAACGATCGTGTGAAGAATGCGACGTTCTTCCGGTGCAGCCCGATTTGGGTTCGTCTACGGGAGAAAGACGCCCCCATGCTAGAGGAGCGCGAACGGCGACGGTATGACTGTCCAGGGCGATTGTATGTTTCCCGTTGGACACCAATCCGGACTCCGGCACGAGGGTCGCCGCCACGCATTCCCACGCGCCGCCCGGCGGCACCGGTTGCCGATGCACACCGATGTACGCCGTTGCGGCGTGACGCGTCAGCGGTCCAGGCAGCCCCGCAGTATTTGTGCAAGACGGCACGCTTCGTCGGCATCGGTGATGTTCGCGAACCCGATGATGAGGCCGCGCGGCGTTTGCTGCGTGAGGCTGTTCGTATACCAGATCGAAAGCGGCAGGACCGCGAGCCCCGCGTCGCGGGCACGCGCCGCAACGGCGACGTCGTCGACCGGCCCGTCAGGCCCCTGCGTGAACTGCACCGCGAACTGGATGCCGCCAGGCGGCAATTCGACGATGAGCCGCTCGCCGAACGCCTGCCGCAATGCGTGCACGATCAGCGTGCGGCGCTCACCGTACAGCGTACGCATCCGCTTCAGATGCCGGGCAAAGTGCCCCTGTTCGATGAAATCCGCCAGGGCCGCCTGCAAGAGCGTCGGCGAGCCCGCATTCATGCTGCATGCCACGCGTTCGACGCGCTCCACCGCGCGCTCCGGCACGACCGTGTACGCGAGCCGCAAGCCGGGGTACATCGCCTTGCTGAAGGTACTGCAATAGATCACGCGATCGCGCCGGTCGAGACTCTTCAGCGCCTGCAGCGGGCGGCCGACATAGCGAAACTCGCTGTCGTAGTCGTCCTCGACGATCCAGCCCGACGTTTTCTCAGCCCAATCCAGCAGCGCAATGCGCCGGGCGAGCGACAGCGTGTGCCCGAGCGGGCTCTGGTGCGACGGCGTCACCAGCGCGAAGCGTGCCTGCGCGTCCAGTTGCATGCCGCGCTCGACGTCGATCCCTTCGGTGTCCACTGGCACCGGAACGAGTTGCACGCCGGTCTCGGACAGGAAACTGCGCGCGAGCAGATAGCCGGGATCCTCGAACCACACACGGTCGTTCGGACGCGCGAGGCTGCGCAGCACGAGTTCCAGCGTTGCGCGATAGCCGCCCGTGATGAATACCTGTTCCGGCATGCAGGTCACGCCGCGCGACAGCGTCAGGTAGGTGGCGATGTGTTCGCGCAACGGTCGGTAGCCGGCCGGATTCGGGTAGCCCAGCAGTGCGCGTTCGCCACTGCTCGCGCGCAGCGAAACGAGCCGGTGCCATACCTTGCGCGGAAATGCGTCGAATGCGGGAAGCCCGGGTTGCAAAGGACGCGGCTCGCCGCTCATCGCGACGGCGATCGGCTGCGGACGCCGCGGCGGCTGACTGTCGCGCGACATACCCGGCGCCTGGAACAGGTCGGCATCGTCGGCACGCTCAGGCACCGGCCGCGTCACCGATTTCGGCAGGGACGGCGATACGAACGTGCCTGCCGCGCCGCGCATTTGCAGATATCCCTCGTCGACCAGGATCGTGTAAGCCTGTTCGACGGTGCCGCGCGCCGTGTTCAGTTGCGTCGCGAGGCCGCGCAATGCGGGCACGCGGTCGCCGGGACGCAGATGACCCGCGGCGATCGCGGTTCTGAACCGCTCGCAGATCTGCAGATAGATCGGCAACTGTTGTTGCCGGTCGATCTCGATGGTCAGTGGGGGCGTTTGCTCAGGCATCACGGTCTCGTGGGTAACGGAGAGTGGACAGCGCATGGACCAGTCCGATCGACGATTCTTGGCACTTATGGATAGGACATGATTCTTCCACAATTGCGCCACGTGATGCGACGGTCATCGCTGCCTGCATCGGATCCGGCACTCTTCACGTCGGCCTCGCATTCCCGTCACACCCATTCGTCAGGAGATTTTGCGATGAAGATCGTTGTCATCGGCGGTTCGGGCCTGATCGGCTCGCGTGTCGTCACGCTGCTCGGCGAAGCCGGCCACCAGGCGCTGGCCGCGTCGCCGCGCACCGGCGTCAATACCATCACGGGCGAGGGCCTGACCGACGCATTGACGGGCGCGGACGTCGTCGTGGACGTGGCGAATGCGCCGTCGTGGGAACCGCAGGCGGTACTGGACTTCTTCCGCACGTCGGCACGCAATCTCGGCAAGGCCGAAGTGGCCGCGGGCGTGCGCCATCACGTCGCGCTGTCGATCGTCGGCTGCGACCGGATGCCGGAGAACGGCTATTTCCTGGCCAAGGTCGCGCAGGAGCAGGCGATCGAGGCAGCGGGCGTGCCGTACACGATCGTGCGTGCGACGCAGTTCATGGAATTCATCGGCGGCATCGCGGATTTCGGCACGCAAGACGGTACGGTCCGCATCGGCGACGGCCTGTTTCAGCCGATCGCCGCGGAAGACGTGTCGGCACTCGTCGCGCAGGTCGCGCTCGCCGGGCCGCAGAACGGCACGGTCGAGATCGCGGGCCCGGATCGCGCGCCGTTCGCGGAGATCGTCGCGCGGTATCTGAAGTCGGTCGGCGATACGCGTACGGTCGTGACCGATCGCGACGCCCGTTACTACGGCGGCCGCGTCGAGGAGAAATCGCTGGTGCCGCTCGGGGATGCGCGACTCGGCCGCATCGGTCTCGACCAGTGGCTCGCAGGAAGCTGATTCGCGTTCGCACGTGCAGCGGTTCGCCGGCGCACGCCGGCGACGGGCAATCGGAGTGAGCGACATGTCTGGGGAAGCGGAAATGAATCAATCGGATACAGCGGAGCACGGTGTTCGTCGCGACCTGGCCGGTCGTGCCGATGCACTCTCGGCGAGCTTCGGTGCGAGCTACGCGGGCATCCTTGCGTTCGTCGCGGTGGCGAGCGAGGGCAGTTTTACCAAAGCCGCCGAGCTTCTCGGCGTCGGCCGGCCCGCCGTGAGCCGGAACGTCCAGAAGCTCGAGGCGCAGTTGAGTACGCGGCTGTTCCAGCGGACCACGCGCATGACCGAGCTGACGTGCGAAGGCCAGCGATTCTTCGAGAACTGCCACCAGGGCGTCGCGCAGATCGTCGAGGCCATGAACGACATGCTGGAACTGCGGCAGGGGCCGCCGCGCGGCCTGATCCGGATCAGCTCGGCGGTGGGGTTCGGCCGGAAAATCGTGGCGCCGTTGCTGGAAACCTTTGCGCAGGCGTACCCCGACATCGTCTTCGATCTGCTGCTCGACGACCGGCCGATCGACCTGGTGTCGGAACGGATCGACGTGGCGTTTCGCAATGGCCGCATCGAGGACTCCAGCATCATTGCGCGGCAACTGATTCCGATGCAGATGGCGCTTTGCGCGGCACCGTCGTACGTGGCGAGGCACGGGCTCCCGCAGAGCCTGGAGGAGCTCGACCGGCACGCGTGCATCAACTTCCGTTTTGCGAGCGGCCGCATCTTCGAATGGGAATTCAACGTCGATGGCCGGGTACAAAAGTACCTGCCGACCTCACGCCTCACGTTCAATGACGCTGACCTGGTGTTGCAGGCGGTTCTGAATGGGGCGGGTATTGCGCAGATGGCGGGCTATCAGATTCGCGACCATCTCGCATCGAACGAGCTGGTCGTCGCGCTGGCGAAGCATGTGCCGGAAGATCGCGGCCACTATATCTGCTATCTCAGCCGGCAACATCTTCCGACGCGCATTCGCATCTTCGTCGATTTCATGACCGAGCAGATACGCGCACTTGACCTGAATTGCATGACGCGGTTCAACCAGGATCTCACGGTTGCTTCATCGACGGGATTGGCTGCCTGAAGAATTCGTGAGTGAAGACGTTGAGGGCCAGCGGTGAATCTGTCGGCATCACGCTCGGCGGATCAGATGAAAATCCGGAAGCGTTCGGCACGCGAACGGAATGACGAGGCCTGGCGAGAGAAATGCCGCGCCTGAAGTGACGGCTGGCGGGGTGGTTCGCCCAGATTCTCTGCAATCCGTCCACGCCCCGTCGCACTATTCGAAAACGAGCCCCGAAGCGCAAAACCGCCTGCCGAACGATCGCTAACGGTGTTTTAAATGAATTGGCGGTTTATTCAATTCCGCAATTTAAATCGATTCAAGAGCAGGTTGAAATAGAAAACGATTCACGCATTTGATTAAAATTAAAAAACTATCAATGCGGGACGTTTATTTTTCCGATTTTTGCGGATAAGGTTCGGTTCGGTGAAAGTGATTTGTCAGGAAGCGTGGCGATCAATCATCGCCTGCCGCGGTTTCATTTGACCACCGCTTTTGCCGCTCAGTGTGCGCGACGACGCGTCGACAGGAATCCCTGCCAGGGATCTTGCGGCAGGCTCGATGCGCGCATCTCCGTTCCGACATCAATGTCATGAGGGCTCATGAAAAAGATCATCCGCAAATACGTTGCTTCCGTGATGCCATGCTCGTTGGCCGGCGTGGCACTGCTGGTCGCGGCGGCCGGTGCTCACGCGCACGGTCGTTTGACCGAACCGCCTTCGCGCATCGTGCTGTGCACGCAAGGCCAGAATCCGAACTGCCCGGTCGACGCCTGGCACGCGAACGCGATGGAGAACGGCAAGTTCTTCCCCGCGACGCAAAGCGGCCTGTCCGATCCGTTCGCGCCGGCCGACGCGAAGAATGCCGCACCGCCAGCGGACGGTGAAATCGCCGGCGCCAGCACGAATGGCCCGCTGCCCGTGCTGAACGAACAGTCGCCGAGCCGCTGGCAGAAGATCCCGCTGCGGCCGGGTGCGCTGCAGAATTTCAAATGGGAATTCAGCGCGGTGCACAAGACGCGTCGCTGGAACTACTTCATTACACGCGCCGACTGGAACCCGTCGGAAAAGCTGACGCGCGCGCAGTTCGAGCCCACGCCGTTCTGCACGATCCAGAATCCCGGCCAGCCATACTGGGACCCGAACGCGAACCTGGTGCCGCAGCAGCCGACCATTCACCAATGCCGGTTGCCGGTGCGTAGCGGTTACCACGTCATCCTTGCGGTCTGGGAAGTCGCGGATACGGCGATGGCGTTCTATCAGGTCGTCGACGCGACGTTCACCAATGGCGATACGACACGCAGCCCGTTCTGATACTGCTGCCACATGACGCGCCCGGCGATGGCCGGGGCGTCATGAATTGAAGAACGCCCGCCGGGGGCGCGGCGGACGGCACTGACACGGCAACCGGCTACCCGGCGACCACCTGGTTGCGACCTAGATGCTTCGCGCGGTACAGGCGTTCGTCCGCCTTGCGCAGGATCGCGTCGATCGTCTCGCCGTCCCTGCCGAATTCGGAGGCGCCGACACTCACGGTGACCTTGATCGGTGCGCCGATGCCTGCTTCGAACGGCGCGCCCGCGACCGCCGCGCGGATGCGCTCGCCGATCGACTGGGCGGTGTCCAGCGCGGCTTGCGGAAGCAGCACCATGAATTCCTCCCCGCCCACCCGCGCGACGCCATCGTACGGCCGGATCGCATCGGCGCATTTGTCGACGAAGCGTTGCAACACCTGATCGCCCGCCTGATGTCCGTAACTGTCGTTGATCGCCTTGAAGTGGTCGAGATCGAGCGCGAGCAACGAGAACGGCGCGCCATTGCGCTTGGCCCGGTTGATTTCCGCTTCCACGCTTTCGATGAATTGCCGCCGGTTGGTCGCGCCCGTGAGCGGGTCCGTGGCCGCCAGGTGCTCGAGCTTTTCGTTGGTCCGTTGAAGCGCCTGCAGCGCGCGCTCCGTCCTCGCCATCGCTTCCCTCAACCGGGCAAACAGTTCCGCCTGGCTGTAGATCTTCGAAAACGAACGGGTCGTATGAAAGGCCTGCACCACGCCGAAACTGAGCAGGAAGAAGCCGGCCGCGAAAATGGCATGCGCCAGCCACCACATGTGATTCCACGGCCGCCCGAGGATGAAGGCGAGCGAGGAGAGCGCGAACGACGTCACCGAAATGCCGTAGATCGTCATCAGCGGCGAGCGGATGCGGCGCACGACCAGCGCAACGACGTTGACGACCGAGAGCAGCAGTGCGCCGCCCTCCATCGACAGGCGTACCCACGGGTTGCCGGCCACCGGCGAGAAGGCGATCACGGCGACCGCGACGTCGACGAGCCCGAACAGGGCGATCCAGGGTAGCCAGACGCGGGGATCGGCGCGGGTTGCTGCGCTGTCGGCCTTGCGACTGTAGGTGAACTGCCCGACAAGGATCAGGATCGACATGGCCAGGCGCGACGCCGGCCCGTACAGCAGGAACAGCCAGATATTGTGATGCGCCATGCCGGTGAACAAGCCATGCAGCGCATAGATGAGGGAAAAGCCCAGAAAGCCCAGCGTAAGCCAGCGCAGCAACGGCTCACCCGACAGGCGGTAGCAGCGCCAGCAGACATAGGTGACGAACGCGCCCTCGAGCGTGGCGATCGCGATCGCCAGTTCGTGAAAGGCGTGATTCTCGAATTTCAGCGATGGGTCCTGGAAGACGTACAGGTAGGCGATCAGGTACGCAGGCACCAGCGCGAAGCCGACCAGCAGGAGCCTCGCGTACATCCGGGTGACCAGTTGGGCGGTGCGGGCCGATTCTTGGGCGGCGACATTGACGGTCATGATCTGCCTCCAGTTTTGGTGGATGCATCAAGGATGAGAACGGCAACCACGACATCATGGCGGGTCGGTCGCCAATACGATGAAGCACGATCGCAGTGCCTGAACTTCGTCAACTTGAACAATAATCCAGATGGCTGCGAGATATCCGTTTGAATTATCGAATGGCGACAATTTCAATATGGCAATTCGATCGCATGAGTATTTCGGATTTCGACATGAGTGGAAATAGTCGATTCCAGGGTTGATGCCGGATGATTATGTAGTATAACAAATCGAAGCGCGGATGCCGGACTGAAACATCACTACAACGGCCGTCGAAATACCGGTATCCGCCACCGTGCGGCGGGCGCACCCTCTCGGGCTTCACCAGCATCGACTGAAGTCGTGGTGTTTCCCGTTGTTGATATAAAAACATAATCAATATCGAAGTTTGTCTTCAAATGACAATTTGTAAGGTTGATTTCTTTTGAATTCGACCTGGGCGGAGCTTTGTCAATCGAAAGGGGAAACCATGAACCAGATCGGAATTGAGGGCATGAAAATGAAGAAGAACCAATCCGGAATGATGCGGCGATCGACCTTGAGGGGCGCGCTGGCGCTTCTGTTGGCATGGTCGTCTTTCGGCACCGGCGCTGCCGCGGCGGGCGGGACGGCCACCGGCACGGCGCCGGCATTCGTCTATAGCCCGTACAAGGACGCGACGATTTCGATGAACTGGAACACGAACGTCATCTCGACGAACGTCACCGGTCAGATGACCCCGGTGCTGTCGGTGCTGCCAACCGGTGTACGTACGCTGACGCTCGCGTTTGCGACCGGTGAATGCGGCAGCGAGAACTGGGCGGGCGTCGACGGCGGTGCGATGGCGGCCGCCAATGTGCCGCTTTTCACCGCGGCCAATGTGAATTACGTGATTTCCACCGGCGGCGCGGCCGGCATGTTCACGTGCGGGACGGATGCGGGCATGACGGCCTTCATCAATCGTTATGCATCGAACAACCTGATCGGGATCGATTTCGATATCGAGGGCGGGCAGACACAACAGGTGATCAACGATCTCGTCCAGCGCGTGGCAGTTGCCCAGCAGAATTATCCCGGCCTGCGCTTCAGCTTCACGCTGGCGACACTGGCTCCTTCCCAGCAGGGCGCGACCACGGCCAGCTCCTGGGGCGCCAGCGCCCCCGACAGCTTCAACGTGTATGGCGACTGGGTCATGCAGGCGATTCAGACGTACGGCCTGAAGAACTACACCATCGACCTGATGACGATGGACTACGGGTCGGCCGGGGCGGGGAATTGCGTGGTCGCGAACGGCACCTGCCAGATGGGACAGTCGGCGATCCAGGCGGCGATGAACCTGCACGATCACTGGGGCGTACCGTACAGCCAGATCGAGCTGACGCCGATGATCGGCGGCAACGACGTGGCCGGCGAAACCTTTACGCCGGCGGATGCAGACACCGTTGCGCAGTTCGTGAAACAGAATGGTCTCGTGGGGGTCCACTTCTGGTCGTTCGACCGTGACGTCGATTGTCCGCCGGGCGCGGCAACGTCGACGTGCAATTCGATCGGCGGTGTCGGCACGCTCGGTTATACGAACCGGTTTGCCAACGGCCTGGCGCCCGGCAAATGAACGAAGCCGGGCAGGGTGGAGACCATGCGGGTCGCCCGTATCATTGCGACGACGTTTCGCATGGTCTCCGACTTCCGCGACCGGCAACCGGAGGCGTCGCCGAGTGCATGCCTTGAACGGCAACTGCCGTTCGAATGCGAGTTGATCTGCAGGATCGCGGCCGCCGTGCCGACAAAAATCGACAAATCGGAACAGATGGGCGTGACGTTCCCACCTACCATCCGGGCGTGCCTCGCGCATGCCCGCATCACCGCAGCATCGGCAGATACATCGCCCGCATCCCGCTGCACGTGTCTTCCTCGCTTCCTCGCATCCTGACAAGCCGCCCAACAGGCAAAGGATTCGTCATGTCCGCCAGATCGTTCGCTTCATTCGTGCTGATGCTGCTGCTTGCCGCGTGCGGAGGCGACTCGGATTCGTCCGTGCCAGGCACCGCCGTCGCGGCGGCCTCGGCGCGCGCGTCGCAAGCCGCCGCGTGGAAACCACTCGTGCCCGGCACGAGCTGGCAATGGCAGATCGACGGCAACCGGATCAACGAGACGGTGCTGGACGGCGTGAACAACCCCCGCAAGATGTTCGACGTCGACATGGAGCTGACCGATGCCGGCACGATCCAGCGCCTGAAGGCGAAGGGCATCTATGTCGTCTGCTACATGGAGGTGGGTGGACGCGAAGATACCCGAGGAGACGCCGGCAAGTTTCCGGACAGCGTGCTCGGCAACCCGGTGGAAGGCTACGAGGATCACGAACGCTGGCTGGACATTCGCCAGACCGCGATCCTGATGCCGCTGATGCTGGCGCGTCTCGACCAGGCGAAGAAAAAGGGCTGCGACGGCATCGAGCCGGACCTCGACGACAGCTATCGCCAGGAAACGGGCTTTCCGCTGACGCGCGACGATCAGTTGCGCTACAACACGGCGCTGATTGCCGCCGCGCACGATCGCGGGATGTCGATGGGCCTCAAGAACGGCTCGGGCATCGCGACCGCGATGGCGAAAGTGGCCGACTGGGCGCTCAACGAACAATGCAACAGGTTCCACGAGTGCGACGGCTACGCGAGCTTCATCGCGCTGAACAAGGCCGTGTTCAATGTCGAGTACACGCGCCCGGACGGCATGAAGCTCGCGGATTTCTGTCCGGCGGACAACCAGGCCAATTTCGACGGCATTCTGAAACTGTCGAGCGACACGCTCTCGGCGCTGCCGCGCGCGGCCTGCCGGTTCGAGTAAGCGGCGGGGAGGCGGCGCGTGCGAACGCCGTATGCCGCCCGGGTGAAGCGTGCTGTTCTCACTTGTCGAGATGGCAAAATTTGCCAATTCATGCTGTTTTGTGGCTTTTCATGCGAATGTCATCTCGCGCCGGGATAGTGCGGTATCGGGCGACGGTTCCGGGCATGAACGGCGCGAGCCGGCCCGCTTGCCCGGGTCCCGAAGATCCGTTCATGCGACGCAGCGAGCGGCACGCCATGCGCACGGCTGCCGGAGCGGCGGCGTGCATCATCTCGACAGAAGGAACGTGCAATCGTGAACGCCACCGCAGCGGCAGATGCTTATGACGTGATCGTCGTCGGCGCCGGCATCGTCGGCCTCGCACATGCGTATACGGCGGCACTCAAGGGGCTGCGCGTCTGCGTGATCGAGCGCGATGCCGCCTGCGTGGGCGCGTCGATCCGCAATTTCGGCTTCGTCACCGTCACCGGGCAGCACGCCGAACACAGCTGGCGGCGTGCGCGGGCGAGCCGCGAGGTCTGGGCGGACGTCGCGCCGCAGGCCGGCATCGACGTGCTGCACGAGGGCCTGCACCTGATTGCGCGTCGCCCCGAGGCGATGCACCTGATCGACGCCTTCATGCAGACCGGCATGGCCGACGGCTGCCGGGTGATGACACCCGGCGAAGCGGCGGCCGCGGCGCCGGAACTGCGGCTGGACGGCGCGCAAGGCGTGCTGCACAGCCCCCATGAACTGCGCATCGAGCCGCGTACCGCGATCGGGTTGCTGGCGTCGTGGCTGGCGGAACGCTTCGGCGTGCGGTTCCGCTACGGCGAGATGGTGCACGAGGTGCGCACGCCGTCCGTGCGGACGTCGCGCGGCGTACTGCATGCGGAGCGCGTGATCGTCTGCGGCAATGCGGACAGCCGTCACCTGTACGGCGACTGGTTCGCGCGGCATGCAGTCCGGCTGTGCCAGTTGCAGATGCTGCGCGTACGGCCGCGCCGCCCGCTGGCGCTGCGCGCCGCGGTGATGAGCGACCTGAGCCTGCTGCGTTACGCGGGTTTCGCGGCGCTGCCCGCGGCCGGTGCGTTGCGCACGCGCCTGAACGAGGAGGAGCCCGTGAGTCTCGCTTACGGCATCCACCTGATCGCGGTGCAGAGCGCCGACGGCAGCCTCGTGGTGGGCGATTCGCACGAATACGGCGCCGCGCCGCTGCCGTTCGCGACGCAGGAGATCGATGCGCTGATCCTGCGCCTGCTGCACGAGACGCTCGATGTGCCGGAACTGGACATCGTCGAACGCTGGACCGGCAGCTATCCGTCGGCAGCCGATGCCGATTGCGTGATCGAGGCGCCGGACGACGGCACGCGCGTCGTTGTCGTGACGAGCGGCGCCGGGATGAGCACGGGCTTCGGGATCGCGCAGGACGTGTTTGCCGCGTGGTGAGGGGGCGACTATGCGCGTCGCGCATTCGCCCGGTTCGCGGGATTTGCGCTGTCGATGACCGACAGGGCTGTCCCGCACCGTGCTGGTTGGCCTTATCGGTAACGCGCGCGCCTGACATGCAGGCGTGCCTGCGTGCCGGTTATTCGTGACACGGCACACAAGCCTGCGGCGATTACCCCGGCCGCTTGGCGGCGGGGTGTGCCTTCATCGCATGCCCCGCTCAATCCGCGTACAGGTTCGGAAACTGCCCCGTCGTGCTGATCACGGTGGTCCGCGTTTCCAGGTACGGTTCAAGCGCGTCGATGCCGTTTTCACGCCCCCAGCCGCTGGCCTTGAAACCGCCGTAGGGCGTCGACCAGCGCAGGAACGAGTAGGTGTTGACCCAGACCATGCCGGCGTCGATGCGGTTCGACACGCGATGTGCGCGTCCGACATCGCGTGTCCAGAGGCCCGCGGTCAGCCCGTACGGCGTATCGTTCGCGATCGCAATGGCCTCGTCCTCGCCGTCGAACGGAATCAGCGCGGCAACGGGCCCGAAGATTTCGTCGCGTGCGATCCGCATCTGGTTGGTGACGCCCGCAAACACCGTCGGCTCGACGAAATAGCCGGCGGCCAACTCCGGCGTCGCGATGCGCCGGCCGCCGGCGATCAACTCGGCGCCGTCCTGCTTGCCGACTTCGACGTAGGACAGCGTCTTGTTCAACTGCGTTTCATGCGACTGCGGGCCCATGTGATTCGAGTCGATCGACGGCATGCCGACGCGCACCGCCTTCGCACGGGTTCGAAACGCGTCGACGACGCGATCGTAGATCGGCCGCTCGACGAGCACGCGCGAGCCGAGTGCGCAGCTCTGTCCGGTGAGCCGCCAGGCCGATGCGGTGGCGGCGTTGATCGCGTTGTCGAGATCGGCATCCGCGAAGAGGATATGCGGCGCCTTGCCGCCGAGTTCGAACGTGAAGCGCTTCAGGTTGTCGGCACCGTCGCGCACCATGTGCTTCGCGGTCTGGCTGGCACCCGTGAACGAGATCTTGTTGACGTCGGGATGCTTGACCAGGTGCGCGCCGGCGGTGCGCCCGTAGCCGGGTACGACGTTGAACACGCCCGGCGGAAAGCCCGCTTCGTGAACCAGCCGTGCGAGTTCGAGCGCGGATACGGGGGTCTGCTCGGCGGGCTTCACGACGACGGTACAACCGGCCGCGAGCGCCGCACCGACCTTCAGACAGGTGGCGAGCAGCGGGACATTCCACGGAATGATCGCGCCGACGACGCCGATCGGGACTCGCGTCGTAAACGCATGGACACTGTCGTCGATCGGGATGGTCGCGCCTTGCGCCTTGTCCGCGAGCGACGCGAACCACTGGTACCACTGCACCTGTGCCGTGAGGCTCGCGCGATGCTCGCGCACGAGATTGCCGTTGTCGCGCGATTCGATGACCGCGAGCTCGGGGATCGCGGCGCTGAACAACTCCGCCAGGCGACGCAGCAGCGCCGCGCGGACATGCCCCGGCGTGCTGCGCCAGGTGCCGTGGAACGCGGCGCGTGCCGCTTCGACCGCGCGATCGATGTCCCGGGGGCCGCCCATCGGCGCGATGGCCCAGGGCCGGCCGGTAGCCGGGTCGATGCTCTCGGCCAGTTCGCCGTCGATCGGCTCGACCCACGCACCGTCGATGTACAGATGCTCATGGCGCCTGAGCGGCGCATGATCTGTCGTGGCGAGCGATTCATTCAACATTCGATACTCCGGATAGGTCGTACGTCGTTCGGGAACACCTGCTGCGATGTACCGGCTCGGGCCGAACGCACGGTCCGATCCCCGGTGGTGCCGCTGGCCGCTGGCCGCTGTCGCAGCGTCGATGCGTTGCGCCGCGGTTGCTCGATAGACGTCCGCGTATCGCGACCGGTGTCGAGCGCCGCAACGCGGTTGCGTGCTCAGATGGGCGTGTCGGCCACGCCGCCGTCCGCGCGCAGCGCCGCACCGGTGGTGGCCGACGCGAGCGGAGAGCAGGTGTAGAGCACGAGGTTGGCCACTTCATCGACCGACTGGAAGCGCCGCGTGATCGACGACGGGCGCAGTGCGTTGACCAGCTCCGCGCCCTGTTCCTCGATGGTCTTGCCGGTGCGGCGGATCTCCGCCTCCAGGAAGGTCTTCACACCTTCGCTCAACGTCGGCCCCGGCAGTACCGCGTTCACCGTGACACCGGTGCCGGCCATGCGCTTCGCGAGGCCGCGCGAGATGCCGAGCAGCGCGGTCTTGGTCATCGTGTAGTGCAGCATGTCGGGCGGCGTGCTGATCCCGCACTCGGAACTGATGAACACGACGCGGCCCCAGTCGCGCTTGCCCATTGCGGGCAGGTAAGCGCGCGACAGGCGGATCCCGGACATCAGGTTGACGTCGAAATACCGTTGCCAGGCGGCGTCCGGAATGTCGAAGAAATCGGCGGTTTCGAAAATGGCCGCGTTGTTGACGAGGATGTCGCAGTCGGGCACTTGCGTGACGAGCCGGTCGCAGCCGGCGGCGGTCGAGAGATCGGCGGCCGCGCCGCGCACCTTTGCACCGGGAATCTCGGCCTTGATGGCCGAGACGGCCGCCGCGATCCGCTGCTCGTCGATGTCGTTCACGACCACGTCGGCACCGCACGCCGCGAGCTGCTTCGCAATGGCACGGCCGATGCCCTGTGCGGCGCCGGTCACGACGGCAACCTTGCCGGTCAACGTTATCTGCATGATGTCTCCTGGTGTTTTTTTTGCGTTCGCGCGTATGCGAAGCAGTCGGCGGACGCGATGTGCTCGCCCTGTTCCGGCGATCGTTCGTGCCGAACGTCATGCCTGAATACGTAGCTTTGATCCCTGTCCGATCTCGATCGCGAATCCGTCGACAGGATTCCGGAGCGGCTGCCGCGTCGTCGGAAAATCGCGCCGCATTGGATCGTAAGTGAAGGGTGCCGAACCGGGCATGCTGCTGCGTCCGCATTTATTGCTAGATCGTACAAATCGGTATCGCGTGCGTCCTGCACATGAATACCGGCGTACGGATCTCGGAATCGATCGAGGGCGCGATTCATCGCGCGTGTCGCGTCGTGTCGCCGGATCGCCGCGGTCACGTTTTCAAAGTACGGAATGCTCGCGTGGCTCGAATTGACTTTGCCGCGACGCACGAATCATCCTGACAACGCGCAATTCGCTGCAGATCCGGCATGACGTTTCGCGTCGCCGGCCACAATACATTTGCGTGACATGCCGCCATCATCCATTCGCGCATCGGGCAACGCACTCGACGCCGCTGAGTGAATCGATCGACCGGCACGTCACGGCAGGAGACAGGCAATGAAGTTCGAGAGCGGCGCGGTTGCGTCGGCACCCGTTTCAACCGATGTCACCGCAACGCTCGCCGCGCATGTCGCGCACGTTGCGAACGGGCACCTTACCGACGCTGACACCGAAGCGTTGCGCCGGCTTTTCCTCGACAACTTCATCGTGTCGGAATGGGGCGTGACGCGGCCGTGGACCGGCCAGATCGCGGAGTGGACGCGCCGCTTCGCCAACACCGGGGCGAGCCCCGTGCCGGGCTGCGAATGGACGGCGGAGGCTTCCATTGCCGCATTGGTGCATGGCACGGCATCGCACAGCTACGAACTCGACGATACGCACAACGCCACGCTCAGCCATCCCGGCGCGGCCGTCATTCCCGCGGCGCTGGCCGTGGCGGCGGACACCGATGCGTCGCAGGAACAGTTGTTCCGTGCGGTGGCCGCGGGCTACGAGGCGATGGCACTGGTCGGTATCGCGGCGGGTGGCCTCGAAACCGTGCATCGCGGTTTCCATCCCACGGCGATTTTCGGTGCCTTCGGCGCTGCCACGGCGAGCGCGGCGCTGCACGCCTTTCAACGCGGCGAACCGGTGACCGATGCGCTGCTGATTCGCGCATGGGGGCACGCGCTGTCGCAGGCCAGCGGATCGATGCAGTTCTCCGCGGAAGCATCCGGCGGGGAGGTGAAGCGGGTGCATGCGGGCTTTGCGGCCCGCAACGGCGTACTGGCCGCGGCGTTCGCATTGATGGATGCGGTCACGGCGCCGCGGCTCTCGGTCGAAGGCGTCTACGGGCTGGCCGCGTTGTTCGGCGGGCCGCTGCAGGCGGTCGTGCCGTCGGAGCGGCTGCAGATTCACGAGATCAGCTTCAAGCCGTACGCGTGTTGCCGCCTGTTCCATTCGACCATCGACGCGCTCGGCGAATTGACCGACAACTTCAGCGTACCGACCGCCTGCCTTCGCGAGATCGTCATCAGCGGCCCGCAACTGATCGCCGATCAGCACATGCTCGCGCGGCCCACGTCGACGATGGCCGCGCAATACAGCTGCCCGTACATCGTGGGCGCGACGCTCGCTTACGGCCCGTATCGCTACGACGTCTACGACGACGCGTTTCTCGACGATCCGCAGATCCGCCGCATCGCGGAGCGCGTGCGATTCGAATTCAGCGAATCGCTGACCCGTTACTACCCGACGCGATTTGCCACCGGCGCCGCGATTCGCTTCGAGGACGGCACGGCACGCTCGGCGATCGTGCTCGACAGCGTCGGCACACCTGCACGGCCGCTGACCGTCGAGCAGATTCTCGCGAAGGGCGACGGCCTCGCATCGCGGGCCCCGGCATCGGCGGCCGGCACGCAACTGGCCGCGCTGCTGTGGGACGGCGCCCAGGGCAGCCGTGCGCTGGCGCGGGCATTCGCACGAGCGTCGCACGAAACCAGCCGGCAATGGAGGCAAGCATGAGCCTCGAGTCGACCGCCGCATCGACGCCGGGCGTGACCCGCGAGCCGCTCCATACGAGGCACATTTCGTTCGAGGGGTTCCGGCGCAGCGACGGCCTGTTCGAAATCGAAGGGCAGGTCACGGACCGCAAGCCGCAGGACTTCACCCCGCCGAGCGGCCTGCGCGTGGTGCCGGCGAACGAGTCGATCCACGATATAGGCTTGCGGGTCGTATTCGATCTCGACATGATCGTGCGGGAGGTCAGCACGTTCATTCGAGCGTATCCGTATCGCGAGTGTCCGGGCGGCGGCGAATCGTTGCAGGCACTCGTCGGGCTGCGGATCGGGGCGGGCTGGAGCGGCGAAGTGCGCAAGCGCCTGCCGCCCGGCGACACCTGCACGCATTTGCGGGAAATCCTGATCCCGCTCGCGACGGCGGCCATTCAGGCCGTCAATCCGTTGCGCTCGCAAACGTTGCTGGATGCGACCGATGCCGGCGGCAAGCCGCTCAAGATCGACAGCTGCTATGCGTACGGTGCGTCGCGGGAACTCGTGATGCAACGCTGGCCCGCGTTTCACCGGCCGGTGCGGGATTGACCCCGCCGTGCGATGCATGACCTGACTCGATGCTGCCGGACGGCATTCCCCATGGACCCGCTATCGGACATTCTTTCCCTGCTGAGGCCCGGCAGCCAGTTCTACGCCGGGCTCGATGCCGCGGGCGCGTGGTCGTTCGCCTTTCCCGAATACGAAGGCATCAAGTTCGCGGCCGTGCTGCAAGGCGGCTGCTGGGCGATCATCGACGGCGTGGACGCGCCCATCCGCTTCGAGAAGGGGGATTGCTTCCTGCTGAACCGCGGGCGCCGGATCGTGCTGTCCACCGACCTCGCGCTCGAGCCGCAGGACTCGACGGCCGTGATGGAGGCGGTCGCGCGCGAAGGTATCGCGGTACATGACGGCGGCGGCGAAGTCCTGCTGATCAGCGGGTTCTTCGGGTTTTCCGACCGGCATGCCGCGATGCCGTTCGACGCACTGCCGCCGCTCATCAGTACGCCACGGACGTCCAGTCAGGCGGAGGTGCTGCGCTGGTCGCTCGACCAGCTGACGTCCGAGCTGCGCGATCCGCAACCTGGCGGCGCACTGGTGTCGAATCACCTGATGCATCTGATGCTCGTGCAGGTGCTCCGGCTTCATCTGGAGACGTCGCCCCCCGGAGCGTCGGATGGATGGTTCATGGCGTTGTCCGACCGGCGCATCGGTGCGGCCATCGGCGCGATTCACTCGAATCCGGCGCACCACTGGACGCTGGAGGAACTGGCCCGCGTCGCCGGACTGTCGCGGACGATCTTCGCGCAGCGCTTCAAGGACCTGGTGGGCGCCACGACGATCCATTACCTGACGCGCTGGCGCATGCTGACGGCGGCGAATCGGCTGCGCAGCGGCGACGACACCATCGCGTCGATTGCCTTCTCCCTCGGTTACGAATCGGAAAGCGCCTTTTGCACGGCATTCAAGCGAACGATGTGCTGTTCGCCGACGCAATATCGCCGGCAGCCGTAGGGCGCCGGTGCCGCCCGCGTAATTCTCCATTCAACCTGTCAGGCGGCGCGCAGCGCGCAGTCCGTCGGGCAAGTCACGGCCGTCATCGGGAAACCCGGCGCGGCTCCCGAGCGAAGGTCGCGGAAATTCGTACGATCGGAAAACAGAAGCGGACTATCGAGCAATGCCCGCGGGCCCCGCAAAAAATAACATCATGGTGTGTCCGATCAGGCAAGCCGGCGGCAGCCGGGAATCGGACGCTGGCTGACCGGCTTCGACACGCGTGCCGAAGTCGGGGCAACACACAAAAGTACAGATCAGGAGACAGCGGAATGGCAAGCAAGGATATGAGCCTCGAGGCGAAGATCGGCCGGCTCGTCGACGGCCACGAGATCAGGACGTTGATGTCGAAGTACTGCCACGGCATCGACAAGAAGGACGAAGCCACCTTCATGAGCATCTGGGCCGACGACGGCGTGTACGAACTGCCGCGCGGGCAGACCACCGGCCTTGACGGGATTCGGCAGCTCGTCCACAAGGTGTGGCGGGAAGTGCCGAAATGCCACCACCACATCACCAATCCGCTGATCGATATCGACGGCGACCGCGCGACGGCGAAAACCGACGTGATCTACTACCGGCAAACGGACGATGGCGTGCTGCAACTGCTCTCCGGGACGTATGCGTTCCGCTTCGCGAGAATCGCCGGCGAATGGAAGACGACCTATCTGAAGTTCACGAGTTTCGACACGGTCAGCCCGGTCTTCAAGGAAAACATCGGCGGGTGACGCGCTGATTCGACGACAGCGCCGGCGCCTGTCGGTGCTGCCGGGACGGGTCATGAACTCGTTAAATAATTAGGAATCCATTTCGAAGTGACGGTGTCGACATGTCAATGTCGGACTGCAATCAGTCTTGAATCAGCGAAGACAGAACGAGGAGGAGCGTGATGAATCACGATGCAACACCCGATTCGGGCCATTTGCCGGAAGGTTTCGAGGATCTTGAGCCGTTCCTCGCCGCGTGGAGCACACCGACGTCGCACGAGCGATGGATACGCCGAGCGGCGATGCCGTACGACGAGATCGTCAGGTTCTACGACGCGATGTTCGCGCGGGCAGAGGAAGCGACCGTCTACCTGGAGCAGTTCCCGCTGGACGACATGCCGGAGCCGGCCCGGAACCTGTTTCGATTGCTGCTTTCGCTGTGCCACGCATCCGTTGCGGTCGAGATGCACCAGGCGCCCGGTATCAAACACGCGCCGCCGGAACATGCATTGCAGATCGTGACGGGCTTCCAGCCTCACGGATGATTCCAGGCCTTCGCCGACGGGAATCTCGTTGCACAAAAAACAGGAAGGATTGCAAATGAATAATCCGATGGATTTCAACGGAAGTTTCACCGAATCGGTCGGCCTGGAAACGGGCGCCGTGCCGACATCGCTCTATACCGACGCCGCACAGTACGAAGTCGAGCGCGAGCGGATCTTTCGTCGCGCGTGGCTGATGGTCGGGCGCGTCGAGCGCATCCCGAAGCCGGGCGATTTCTTCGTGAAGCAGCTTGCGGTGCTCAACGCATCGGTCATCATCGCGCGCTCGGAGGACGGCGGGATTCGCGCGTTTCACAACGTCTGCGCGCACCGCGCGAACATCGTCGAACATCGCGCGTCCGGCAATGCGAAGCGCTTCGTGTGCCGATACCACAGCTGGGGGTACGACAATGCCGGGCAACTGGCGCACGTGCCCGACGAATCCGGGTTCTTCGGCCTCGACAAGAAGAAATGCGGGCTGACACCGGTCGCACTCGAGATCTGGGAAGGCTGGATCTTCATCAACCTGGCGACGCAACCGGAAGTCAGTCTCGTGGAATTCCTCGGGCCGATTGCCGACACGCTGGCCGGCATCGAGTACCAGAACCCCGATCACCCGATCGTGCTGCGCGGTGAATTCAACGCGAACTGGAAGGCGGTCGCCGAGAATTTCAGCGAGGCCTATCACGTGGCGTCGATCCATCCGAAGACGCTGGCGCCGTTCTACATCGGGCAACAAAACCCGTTCGGCAGGCCGATCAGCGTCCGACTTCACGGCCCGCATCGCTCGATGTCGTGGTGGCTCAACCCGATCGCGCAGCCGTTCGCGAAATCGAAAGTCGCGCAATGGCTGTTCTCGGCCGACCACTCGGTGACGGGTACCCGCAAGGCGGGGCAGGTCAACTCGGTCGTCGAGCACAAGGGCGTGAACCCGACGAAGCACGAGCACTGGGCGAGCGACGTCAACTGGTTCTTCCCGAACTGGCACCTGCAGATCTCGGCCAATCAGTTCTGGACGCACGAGTTCTGGCCGACGTCGGCGTCGACGACCGTCTGGGAGGCGCGTTTCTACTACAAGAAGGCGACGACGGTCCGCGAGCGTCTGCAGCTCGAACATTTCACGTCCCATATCACCGATTCGATGCTCGAGGACCTGGGCAACATCGAGAGCATGCAGGTTGGCATGTCGTCCGGCGCGAAGCCGGTCATCTACTTCAACGAGAGCGAAGTCCTGTGCCGGCACGGGATCGAGCAGGTCGTCAAATGGTCGGCGGCGCCGACGGCGAAAGGCGCGCTCGGCTGACCGGCGCAGCGGCCGGCCTCGTCGATCTCGCGCACGGCAACGGATCGGTCGAGGGTCGGGGCGGCCGGCGAGCGCGTGGCGTCGCATCGCCGGCCGGCCGGCTGAAGGATTGGGCCATCAATCGGGCAAGAAAAAACATGGCGAAGGGGCGGGCCTGTTCGCTCCGGAAGGCGGGGGCCGTCGGCCGCGCCGGACGGGCGCGTGCTCGCGCTCGCCGTTCCAGGAGGAGGCATGACGAGTGGGGTGGGCGGGCTGAAAGTCCGCGTGGCGGCGAAACGTGAGGAAGCCGTCGGCATTTGCAGCTTCGAGCTGGTCAGCACGGACGGCCGGCCGATGCCGGCATTTTCTGCCGGCTCGCATATCGACGTGGCGGTACCGGGCGGGCCGACGCGACAGTATTCGCTGTGCAACGCGCCCGAAGAAGGGCATCGCTATCAGATCTCGATACTGCGCGATCCGAACTCGCGCGGCGGATCGGCGGGCATGCATGATCGCGTGCAGGTCGGCGACGAGTTGGCGATCAGTGTTCCGAAGAACAATTTCCCGCTTGCGCACGATGCGACGCGCAGCCTGCTGATGGCGGGCGGCATCGGCGTGACGCCGATTCTCTGCATGGCGGAGCGGCTGGCGGCAATCGACGCGCCGTTCGAGATGCACTACTGCGCGCGTTCCCGCGCACGCACGGCCTTTCTCGATCGCATTTCCCGCGCGACGTATGCGCGGCACGTGCAGTTCCATTTCGACGATCAACCGGATAGCCCGACATTCGACGTCGCCACGCTGCTTGCACGGCCCGAGCGCGGAACTCATCTGTACGTGTGCGGGCCGGCCGGGTTCATGAACGCGGTGCTGGGCGTCGCTCGCGCGGCGGGCTGGCCGGAAGCGCAACTGCACTACGAGTTCTTTGCGGCCGGTGAACGCCCGGCGGCCGGCAGCGAACGCTTTGAAGTCGAGGTGCCGAGTTCGGGGCAGGTGGTGGTGGTCGAGGAGGACGAGTCGATCGTGCAGGCCCTCGCGAGAGCGGGAATCGAGATCGAGACGTCGTGCGGGCAGGGCGTCTGCCGGACGTGCGAGACGCGCGTACTGGCCGGCGAGCCGGACCATCGCGACGTATGCCTCACGCCTGCGGAGCGGGCGGCCAACGATCGACTGATGCCGTGCTGCTCGCGTTCGAAATCGGCACGGCTGGTGCTCGATCTGTAGGCCCGGGCGATCGCCGATCGCCCGGCAGGTTGATCCAAGGAGGAGACACGTATGGGAATCAGGATCGTATGGCAGGCAGAAAACCGTTCGAACGACGCGGACTTCGGCGGCGTGCGCGAGACCTATGGCGCGATGCTGAAGTTCGCGCAGCAGATTGCGCGGCCGGACACCGAGATCACGTTGCGCTACATGGAGGACGCCCCGCGGTCGTTCGCGAATAACCTGCTTTACCCGCGCGCCGTTACGAAGGTTCAGGTGGTGAACAGGGTCGTCGATGCGGAGAAGGAGGACTTCGATGCCGCGCTGGCCGGCGTCTGCATCATCGATGCGTATTCGCAGGAATGCCGGCAGGCGGTCAGGATGCCGGTGCTGGGCGGTGCGGAATCGACGATGCTGATGGCGCAGCTGGTCGGCAAGAAGTTTGCGTGGGTGACGATCGCACCCGCGTTCATCGAGCCGTTCGAAGCGCACATCCGGCTGCATGGTTGGGAACACCGGGCCATCCGGAACCAGCCGGTGCGGGCGCTCGATCCGTCGTGCTGGCCCGCGATCGTCGATGCCGCGAACGGCAAGCCGGATCGATGGATCGAGATGTTCGACGAAGCCGCGCAGGCCTGCGTGCGGGACGGCGCCGATACCGTGCTGTGCGGGTGCAATCCCGGCGGAGCGCTGCTTGCGCTGGCCGGCTACACCGAGGTGCGAGGGACGGGCGTGCCCGTGATCGTCGGGCCCGCGGCGATGGTGAAGCTGGCGGAGTCGATGGTCGACCTGAGGCGGAGCATCGGCCTGACCAAGTCGGAAGCGGTCGCCGGCGCGTATCGAACGACGCCGCCGCACATTCTCGAGGAACTCCAGGCGATGGGGAAAAAGCTGCTGGCATGAGGCCGGGGCGGCACGGGCCGAAGCCGTGCAGACGGCGTCGCGGATGACTTCCGCGCCGGGCCATGTGCCGCTTCTTGAGCGTGAGAGAGGGCCGGCCATGACGGCTGGCCCCGTGGACGCCCGCCATCGGCCGTCCGACGGAAACCGGGTTGCTCATGTGTGGCCCGGGCCTGACCGGCGAGGCAGTGGCAGGCGGCGGGAAGCAGGACGGGATACAGATCGATTCGGCTTTACCTTACATAACCGATTTATTTCGGATATCAAAATGATTAAACGGTTCGGAGATCGTCACTTTTCGTCGACGCAGAAGCTGTTCGCGTTCGGCATCGCGATGCTGCCTGCCTGCGCATGCGCGCAGAGCAGCGTCACCCTTTACGGAACGCTGGATGTCGGTCTTCTGTTTACGAGCAGGACAATGGATTCGACGACCCACGGCAATGCGGGCAAGCAGTTCAGTCTCATCAACGCGGGGCTGGAGCCGTCCGCCTTCGGTCTGCAGGGGCGGGAAGACCTCGGCGGCGGGCTGAAGATGTCGTTCAAGCTGGAGAGCGGCGTCAGCCTCGTCAATGGCGGTTTCGACAACAGCAACGGCAATTTCTTCGGCCGCCAGGCGTGGCTCGCGCTCGATGGCGCATTCGGCCAGTTGAAGGCCGGCGTGCAGTATTCGCCTTTCGTCCTGGCGATCTATGAGTCGGATCCGCGCAACGCCGGACAGTTTGGCACGGCGTTCTCGGTGTATGCCGACCAGATATTCTCCGGCACGTTCAATTCGAATGCCGTCACCTATGCGAGCCCGCAGATCGCCGGTTTCTCCACGAGCGTGATGGTTGCGCCCGGCGGGATGCCGGGAGACTTTCGCGCGGGGCTGCAGTATTCGGTCAGTGTTCGCTACCAGTATCAGGGGCTGGTCGTGAATGCGGCGATGTATGACTCCAGCGAAGGAAAGAACAACGCCGGATTGACGACATTCCAGCAGCCGTTCTCCGGGCGCATGATCGGCATGCTCTACAACTTCGGTTCGTTCACGGCGAAGGGGTCGTTCACCAGCTACAAGGTCCCGACGACCGTCGCCGGTGGTGTCGTGAGCGGTGGCGGCAACAATGTATGGAACATCGGGTTCGACTGGTACGTGCTTCCGCAACTGAATATCAACTCCGGCGTGTGGTATGTCCGGGATCCGCATGATTCGGCCAACCATGGTCTCGTCACGGCAATGACCGCCAGATACTTCCTGTCGAAATCGACGTCGCTGTACGCGCAGGTCGGGGCGGCGAACAATCACGGCCGCGAGCGTCTCGGCCTGTCGATCGACAATGCGCTGTACGGCGTACCGGGCACGACAGTCGGCGCGATTCTCGGGATCAACAAGCGTTTCTAGTCGAGCATGGCGTGGTCGCGATGCACTGCTACGCGTGATGCGGGGTCCGGCGGCTAGCGGCCTTGGCCTGTTCGTATGCCCGGTCGCACCGCCACCCGACGCCATAGCCGCATCGCTGTCATAATCCGCGCTTCCGGCGGCAACGGGTGCCGCCGGAAGCGTGTGCCCGTCCATACCCATGTCCGACCTGTTTTCCGCTGAACCACACCGTCCGCTGGCGGATGCGCTGCGCCCCACGTCGCTCGACGACGTGATCGGGCAGGCGCATCTGCTCGGCGCGGGCATGCCGCTGCGCCGTGCGTTCGAATCGGGCCAGCCGCATTCGATGATTTTCTGGGGCCCGCCCGGCGTCGGCAAGACCACGCTTGCGCGGCTCACCGCGCAGGCGTTCGACTGCGAGTTCGCCGCGTTGTCCGCGGTACTCGGCGGCGTCAAGGACATTCGTGCCGCTACGGCTCGTGCGCAGCAGGTGTTCGACGAAGCAGGGCGCCGTACGATCGTGTTCGTCGACGAAATCCACCGCTTCAACGAAACACAGCAGGCCGCGCTCTTGCCGTCCGTCGCGTCCGGCGCCGTCGTCTTCATCGGCGCGACGACTGAAAACCCGAGTTTCGAAGTCAATCGCGCATTGCTTTCACGTGCACGCGTCTACGTGCTGAAGCCGCTGGACGACGACGCATTGCGCGCGCTGTTCGCGCGGGCGCACGAGTCCGCGTTCGGCACGCTTTCGTTCGACGACGCTGCGCTCGACAAGCTGATCGACCAGGCGGACGGCGACGCGCGACGCTTCCTGAACCTGCTCGAACAACTGCGGACAGCGGCCGCATCGGCCGGGGTGACGACGATCGACGGCAGCTTCGTCGCGCGCGCGACGACAACCGGCGCGCGTCGCTTCGACAAGGGCGGCGAGCACTTCTACGATCAGATTTCCGCGCTGCACAAGTCGGTGCGCGGCTCGAACCCGGATGCCGCGCTGTACTGGCTGTGCCGGATGCTGGACGGCGGCACCGACCGCCGCTATCTCGCGCGCCGGATCGTCGCGATCGCGTACGACGATATCGGCCTTGCCGACCCGACCGGGCTGCGGATCGCCGACGATGCGGCCAAGACCAGCGATCGGCTCGGTGCAACCGATGGCGACCTCGCGCTCGCGCAGGCCGTGCTGTATCTCGCGTGCGCGGCGAAAAGCAATGCAGGCGGGATGGCGCTGATGCAGGCGCGGGCGTTCGTGCGGCAGGACCAGCCTCGCGACGTGCCGGCGCATTTGCGCGACGTGCGCGCTGAATTGACGCAAGCGCTCGGGCATGCGTACCGGAATCCGCACGACGAGCGTGACGGCTACGCGGCAGGCGAACGCTACCTGCCGGACGGCATGCGGGAACCGTCCTGGTACCAGCCGGCGCCGCGCGGCGTCGAGGCCAGGATCGCGGAGCGGCTCGACGGGTTGCGTCGACTCGACCGGGATGCTCCCAAGCGGCGCTGACGGGCGGCGCGCACTGTCGGCACGCATGCCCGATTCCACCGATGCGCTTTTCGAGCGATGCGCTTGCAGGCATGACTGCGGAGTTCGACTGGCGTTTTTAGTTTGTTTAGAGAAACAGTCGAATCGTGAATTTGTCTAGTCATCCTGACGGAAAGATCAGACGTAATGCACCAATATCGTGCCGCTAATCACTGCGAAGAGGCATGAAAAAGCCCCGTTATTAGGGGATTTCCCGCGTTTACCCGGTTTTTTTTGATCAACGCTTGTCGCTCCATTTTTCTTCTTGCATGCTTGTATAGACAAATTCCTGAGGCCGCTTGCATGACCGAAGGGATGACGAACTTCAACGCAAGGAGAAATCTCGTGAACGGCAAGCGCATCAAGTGGGCAGTCAGGACGATCGGCATCATTGCGGCGGCTGCGGCCACGCTTTCGGCACCGGTGCAGGCGAAGGAATGGAAGACCGTGACGGTGGCGCTCGAAGGCGGCTACGCGCCGTGGAACCTCACGCTGCCGGGCGGCAAGCTCGGCGGCTTCGAGCCCGAACTGCTCGCCAACGTGTGCGAGCGCATCAAGGTGCAGTGCAACATGGTCGCGCAGGACTGGGACGGGATGATTCCGGGGCTTCAGGCCGGTAAATTCGATATCCTGATGGATGCGATCTCGATTACGCCGGAGCGCGAGAAGATCCTGCTGTTCTCGCGTCCTTATGCGGCCACGCCCGCGACGTTCGCGGTCACCGATACGAAGATCCTGCCGAAGGCGGCGCCGGGCGCGCCGATCGTCAAGCTGTCGGGCGACACGAATGCCGACAAATCGACCGTCGACGCGCTGCGCAAGCAGCTGAAGGGCAAGACGATCGGCATCCAGTCGGGCACCGTCTACACGAAGTTCATCAACGACAGCTTCAAGGACATCGCGTCGATCCGCGTGTACAAGACTTCGCCCGAGCGCGATCTCGACCTCGTCGCCGGCCGCATCGACGCATCGTTCGACGATGTCACGTACTACGCGGCGAACAACGCGAAGAAGGACAACGCATCGATCGTGCTCGCGGGCCCGAAGCTCGGCGGACCGATCTGGGGTCCGGGCGAAGGGCTTGCATTCCGCAAGCAGGATGCCGACCTGAAGACGAAGTTCGATACGGCGATCGGCGCCGCGCTCGCGGACGGTACTGTGAAGAAGCTCGCCGACAAGTGGTTCAAGACCGACGTCACGCCGTAAGCGCACGTCCGGCCGCCGCCGCGCAAGCGGCATGAGCCGCGCGCGGCGGCGCGCATCCTGCCGATCCTATCAACGCTTGCCGGGAGGCACGCATGGCGATCCTTGAAATGCTGGGCTTCGGAACCGAAGGCTGGGGCGGCGTGCTGCTGCTCGCCGCGCTGATGACGGTTGCGCTGACGCTTGCCGCGCTCGCGGTCGGCGCCGTGATCGGCGCGGGCATCGCAGCCGCGAAGCTGTCGCGCTACCGCAGCGCCCGCCTGCTCGGCGACCTGTACACGACGGTGTTTCGCGGCGTGCCCGAGTTGCTGGTCATCTACCTGTTCTATTTCGGCGGCTCGACGCTCGTCACGGCTGTTGGCCAGTGGTTCGGCGCGGAAGGCTTCATCGGCGTGCCGCCATTCGTGATCGGCGCGCTCGCGGTGGGGATGATTTCCGGTGCGTACCAGGCCGAGGTGTATCGCGCGGCCGTGCTTGCGGTGTCGAAGGGCGAGCTCGAGGCGGCGCGCTCGATCGGCATGCCGAGCAGCATGGTCCTGCGCCGTATCCTGATTCCGCAGGTCCTGCGCTTCGCGTTGCCCGGCATCGGCAACGTGTGGCAGCTGAGCCTGAAGGATTCGGCGCTGATCTCGGTCACGGGGCTCGCCGAGCTGCTGCGCACGAGCCAGATCGCGGCGAATTCGACCCATCAGTATTTCGTGTTCTTCGTCGCGGGCGGCGCGCTCTACCTGGTCATGACGGGGCTGTCGAACCGCGTGTTCAACCGGGCCGAAGCGATCGTCGGCCGGTCGTTCCGCCGCAACTTCGCACGCAACTGACGGAGCGCACATGTCACTCGATTTCGATTTCCTGTTCGACACGCTGCGCCAGCTGCTCGCGGCGGTACCGACCACGCTCGGCCTGTTCTTCGCATCGCTGGTGCTCGGCGGCCTGCTGTCGCTCGTGATCGTCACGATGCGCGTGTCGCCGCGCTGGCTGCCGAACCGCTTCGCGCGGGCGTACATCCTCGTGTTTCGCGGCTCGCCGCTGCTGATCCAGATGTTCCTCGTGTACTACGGGCTCGGCCAGTTCGGCGTGATCCGCGAGAGCTTCATGTGGCCGCTGCTGCGCGAGCCGTACGTGTGCGCGGTGCTGTCGCTCGCGCTGTGTACGGCCGGCTACACGGCCGAGATCCTGCGCGGCGGGCTGATGGCCGTGCCGGTCGGGCAGATCGAGGCCGGCTATTCGATCGGCCTGTCGGGCTTCGCGCTGCTGCGCCGCGTGATCGGCCCGATCGCGCTGCGCCAGTGCCTGCCCGCGTATTCGACCGAAGCCGTGCTGCTGGTCAAGTCGACCGCGCTCGCCAGCCTCGTGACCGTGTGGGAGGTGACGGGCGTCGCGCAGCAGATCATCCAGCAAACCTACCGGACGACCGAGGTGTTCGTGTGTGCGGCCCTCATCTACCTGGGCCTGAACTTTATCGTCGTCCGCCTGCTCGGCGCGCTCGAATGGCGGCTGTCGGGCCACCTGCGCGCGCCGAAGCCGTCCGGCCCGCGTGCCGCCGACGCCCGCAATGCGCGGCGTGTCGCATCCTGACCGCATCCTTCCTTCCAGGAGAATCCGATGAACACCGCTGCTCCCGTCGCCCTGTCGGTCAGGAACATCCACAAGTCGTTCGGCGATCACCACGTGCTGAAGGGCATCTCGCTCGATGCGCATGAAGGCGACGTCATCTCGATCCTCGGTGCGAGCGGATCGGGCAAGAGTACCTTCCTGCGCTGCCTGAACCTGCTCGAAACGCCCGACGACGGCTCGGTCGCGCTCGCCGGCGAGGAGCTGAAGATGAAGCGCGCGCGCGACGGCAAGCTGCATCCGGGCGACCGGCGCCAGGTCGATCGCATCCGCTCGCAGCTCGGGATGGTGTTCCAGAACTTCAACCTGTGGTCGCACATGACCGTGCTCGACAATCTCGTCGAAGGTCCGCTGCGCGTGCAGAAGCGCAGTCGCGCGGAAGCGGTCGAGGAGGCCGAGGCGCTGCTCGCGCGCGTCGGACTCGCGGACAAGCGCGGCTACTATCCGGCGCACCTGTCGGGCGGCCAGCAGCAGCGGGTCGCGATCGCACGCGCGCTCGCGATGCATCCGAAGGTGATGCTGTTCGACGAACCGACGTCGGCGCTCGATCCGGAGCTGGTCGGCGAGGTGCTGCGGGTGATGCGCTCGCTCGCGGAGGAAGGGCGCACGATGCTGGTCGTCACGCACGAAATGGGCTTCGCACGGCATGTGTCGAACCGCGTGATGTTCCTGCATCAGGGCGAGGTCGATGCGGACGGGACGCCCGGCGAACTGTTCGGCGGCCAGTGTTCCGAACGCTTTCGCCAGTTCGTGTCGAGCCATCATGACCGCGCCGCGAACTGAGGCTGCCATGACCGTATTCCGTTCGGCACGGCCGCTCGACTGGCGGCAGGTTGCGGAGGTGGCGGCCGGCGCGCCGCTCGCGTTGACCGACGACGCACGCGGACGCGTCGTCGCGGCACGCGAACTCGTCGACGCAATCGTCGCACGCGGCATTCGCGCGTATGGCGTCAACACGGGCGTCGGCGCGTTGTGCGACGTGATCGTGTCGCCGGCGCAGCAGGGCGCGCTGTCGCGCAACATCCTGATGAGCCACGCGGTCGGCGTCGGCGCGCCGCTCGGTGCGGCGGAAACGCGCGCGATCATCGCGGCCGCGATCAACAACTACGCACACGGGCATTCCGGTGTGCGTGCGGACATCGTCGACCAACTGGTCGCACTGCTCGAACACGATTGCCTGCCGGAAGTGCCGGCGCACGGTTCGGTCGGCTACCTGACCCACATGGCGCACGTCGCGCTCGTCTGTATCGGGCACGGCCACGCGCGTCATCGCGGCGAACGCGTGCGCGGCGACGAAGCGCTGCGCCGCATCGGCCGCGAGCCGCTGGCGCTCGGCGCGAAGGAGGGGCTGAGTCTCGTCAACGGCACGCCATGCGTGACCGGGCTCGCCGCGCTCGCGCTCGCGCGCGCGGCACGGCTGATCGATTGGGCCGACTGGATCGCGGCGACGAGCTTCGAGAATCTCGGCGGCCAGCTCGCCGCGTTCGATCCGGCGTCGCTGGCGCTGCGCATTTCGCCGGGCATCGGGCACGTCGGCGCACGCCTGCGCGCGATGCTCGCCGACAGCGCGATGCTCGCCGCGGCGAACGGGCGGCATACGCAGGATCCGCTCAGCCTGCGCACGATTCCTCACGTGCACGGCGCGGCGCGCGACGTGCTGGCGGTGACGGCGGAAGTCGTCGACCGCGAGCTCGCGTCCGTCACCGACAATCCGATCGTCGCGGGCACGCCCGACGCGCCGGCCGTCCATTCGCAGGCGCATGCGGTCGGCGCCGGCATCGCGCTCGCGATGGACAGCCTCGCGGCCGCGATGGCGCAGGTCGCGGCGATTGCCGAGCGGCGGCTCGACCGCCTCGTCAATCCACTCGTGAGCGGGCTGCCGGCGTTTCTCGCGGCGCCGGGCGGCACGTGTTCCGGGTTCATGATCGCGCAGTACACCGCGGTCGCGCTGGTTGCGCAGAACCAGCGGCTCGCCGCGCCGGCGAGCCTCGACGGCGGCATCACGTCGGGCCTGCAGGAAGATCACCTGTGCCATGCGACGCCGGCTGCGCTGAAGGCGCTCGACATCATCGAGAACACCACACGCGTGCTCGCGATCGAGCTGCTGGCCGCCGCGCAGGCGTACGATCTGCAGGAGAACGGTGCGTCGCGCGCGGCGCCGACCGACGCGCTGTGGCGTTACGTGCGCGAACGCGTGCCGGCGTATCACGACGACCGGCCGCTCGCGGACGACATCGCGAGCGCGGCCGGCATCGTCGCGGGCGTACCGCCGTCGCTGGCGTGACGCAGCGGCGGTGCGAGGGCCGGCAGGTCATCCAACCTTCATTCGATCGAGGGCGCATGAACGAAGCGGAACGATACACGGCTGCCCGGCCGGGGGCCGTACCGGGCGACGACGTGCCGGCGCGCGCGCTGCCGGCCTACCAGCAGATCAAGCGCTACGTGGTCGAACGGATCGCGAACGGGGACTGGAAGCCCGGCGGCGCGATTCCGACCGAGGCCGAACTGGTCAAGGAGTTCGGCGTGGCGCGGATGACGGTGTCGCGTGCGCTGCGCGAGCTGACTGCCGAGCGGGTGCTGACCCGCATCCAGGGCGCGGGCACCTTCGTCGAGCGCCGTCACTATGAGTCGACGGTGCTCGAGATCCGCAACATCGCGGACGAGATCGCCGAGCGCGGCCATCGGCATAGCGCACGCGTGCTGATGATCGAAAGCAGCGACGATCCCGAAGCGATCGAAGCGCTCGGGCTTCGTGCGGGGCCGGTGTTTCATTCGCGCATCGTGCATTGCGAGGAGGGCGAGCCGATCCAGTTCGAGGATCGCTACGTCAATCCCGCGCTGTTTCCCGCCTACCTCGAGCAGGATTTCACGGTGGAGACGCCGAACCACTACATGGTGCGGCTCGCGCCGATCCAGCGTGCGGAATTCCGCATCTACGCGCAGAAGCCCGATGCGCAGGTGCGCCGGCACCTCGTGATGGAAATCGGCGAACCGTGCCTGCTGCTGCGGCGGCGCACGTGGGTCGGCGGACAGGTCGCGACGTCGGTGCAGTTGTGGCATCCGGCGTCACGGTTTCATCTGGCGGGGCGGGTGTAGGCAGGGGCAGGGCCGCTGCCGCCGATTGCCGTCGCTACCCGAAGGCGATCGTCGGGGCAGCTCGGGCAGCCGGCTGCCCGATGCGCAAACCCCGTGCGGCCGGCATTCAGGCCGCTTGCGCGTGCCGGTTGGCCGGGTACGCGAGCCCGAGATGCTCGCGCAGCGTCGCGCCTTTGTAATCGCGCCGGTACACGCCACGCTCCTGCAGGAGCGGCACGACTTTCGATGCGAACTCGGTGAACGCCGTGGGCGTGCCGCCGCGCACGATGAAGCCGTCGGTGGCGCGCGCATCGACCCACGCCTGCAGCCCGTCGGCAATCTGCTCGGGCGTGCCCGCGAACGCGGGGCGCGGCGTGGCCGCCTCGAGTGCGACCTCGCGCAGCGTGAGGCCGCGCTCGGCCGCGTCGCGCTTGATCGTGTCGGTGGTGCTGCGGAACTGGTTGCCGCCGAGTTCGCCGAGATCGGGGAACGGCGCGTCGAGCGCGTATTGCGTAAAGTCGTGGTGATCGAAGTAGCGGCCGAGATAGTCGAGCGCGTTGTCGATCGTCACGAGCCGTGCGGTGTCTTGATACTGCGCTTCCGCGTCGGCGGCCGATGCCGCGACGATCACGCTCGTGCCCTGGAACACCTTCAGGCTGTCGGGCGCGCGGCCGTGCGCCGCGAGCCGCTTCTGCACATCCGCATAGAAAGCCTGCGCGAGCGGGATCGTCTCCTGGCGCGTGTAGATCGCATCCGCATGCTCGACCGCGACGGCCTTGCCGTCATCGGACGCGCCGGCCTGGAACAGGATCGGGCGCCCCTGCCGCGAGCGGCCGATGTTCAGCGGCCCGGCGACCGAGAAGAATTCGCCGGCGTGATCCAGCGCGTGCAGTTTTTCCGGATCGAAGAACACGCCGCTCGCCTTGTCGCGCACGAACGCGTCGTCTTCCCACGAGTCCCACAGTCCCTTCGTCACGGTCAGGAATTCCGATGCGATCCGGTAGCGCAGCGCATGCTCCGGATGCTTGTCGCGCGAGAAATTCTTCGCGGAACCTTCGAGCGGCGACGTGACGACGTTCCAGCCGGCCCGGCCGTCGCTCAGGTGATCGAGGCTCGAGAATTGCCGCGCGACGGTGAACGGATCGCTGTACGACGTCGACAGCGTACCGACCAGGCCAATCCGTTCTGTGACCAGCGCGAGCGCGGACAATAGCGTGAGCGGCTCGAAGCGGTTCAGGAAGTGCGGGATCGATTTCGAGTTGATGTGCAGGCCGTCCGCGACGAACAGCAGGTCGAACTTTGCGGCCTCGGCCTGCCGCGCGAGTTCGCGCACGAAGTTCACGTTGATGCTTGCGTCGGCGACCGCATCCGGGTGCCGCCACGCGGACATGTTGCCGGACGCGCCCTGGATGATGGCACCGAGATGGATCTGGCGACGAGTTGCGGAAGTCGATTGGCTCATGACGGGAAGGAACGAGAAGGGGCGGGGGTCATGCGAACGCGGCGCGCGCGGGCGACGGGCGCGCGTCGGGCAGCGTGGGCAACGCGTCGAGCAGCGACGCGGTGTAAGGATGCGACGGCGCGTCGAACACTTTCCCGACCGGGCCGCTCTCGACCACGCGGCCGCGCCGCATCACGAGAATCCGGTCGGCGACGTGATGCACGACGCCGAGATCGTGCGAAATGAACAGCATCGCGGTGCCGTGCTCGGCCTGCAGGTCGGCGAGCAGGTCGAGCACCTGCGCCTGGATCGACACGTCGAGCGCGCTGACGGGTTCGTCCGCGACGAGCAGCGCCGGATTCGGCGCGAACGCGCGCGCGATCGCGACGCGCTGGCGCTGGCCGCCGGACAATTCGCGCGGATAGCGGTCGATGCAGCCGGCGCCGAGCCGCACTTCGTCGAGCAACTGCAGCACGCGGCGGCGGCGCGCGTCGCCGCGCACGCCGATCGCATCGAGGCTTTCCCCGATGACCTGGCCGACCGAGTAGCGCGGGTCGAACGAACTGTACGGGTCCTGCGCGATCAGTTGCAGCCGCGCGCGGCGGGCACGCCGTGCGGCTTCGGGCACACCGCTCCACGGTGCGCCGTCGAGCGCGACGGTGCCGCTGTCCGGTTCGGTCAGGCCGAGCACGATCCGCGCGACCGTCGATTTCCCGGAACCGGATTCGCCGACGATGCCGAGCGTCTCGCCGCGCGCCAGCGCGAACGACACGCCGTCCACCGCGGCAGGTGAGTCGTGGCCGCCGTAGCGCTTCGTCACCGCGTCGACGGCGAGCACCTGCGCACGAGCCTCGATCCGTTTGGGCGGCAGCGGGATGCGTGCGGCCGCTGCCGCGGCGTCGGCCTGCGGATCGGTCGCGAGCCGGAACCCGCGCGATGCGGGCGTCGGAATCGCGGCGAGCAACTGGCGCGTGTACGGATGCTTGGGCGCGGTCAGCACGTCGCGCGCCGGCCCCTGCTCGACGACCTGGCCGGCCCGCATCACGAGCACGCGATCGGCGAGTTCGGCGACGACCGCGAGATCGTGGCTGATCAGCAGCAGCGCGTCGCCGGCATCGCGGCGCGCGCGCAGCAGCGACAGGATCTGCCGCTGCACGGTCATGTCGAGCGCGGTGGTCGGCTCGTCGGCGATCAGCAGCGATGCGCCGCCGGCGAGCGCGGTGCCGATCAGCACGCGCTGGCGCAAGCCGCCCGACAACTGGTGCGGATACTGCGGCAAGCGCCGCTCCGGCTCGTCGATGCCGACTGCGCGCAGCAAGCCGGCGCTGCGTGCATGAACGTCGCGCCGCCGCGTATCGTGCAGCGCCTCGGCGACGAGATCGCGCACGCGCCACAGCGGATCGAGCGACACGAGCGCGTCCTGCAGCACGTAGCCGATCCGGCGGCCGCGAATCGCGCGCCAGTCGCGTTCGCGATGGCGGCGCGCATCGGAGCCGGCGATGTCGAAGCGTTCGGCATCCACCACGGCGTGCGGGCCGTTCAGCCCGACGAGGCTGCGCGCGGTGACCGACTTGCCGGAACCCGACTCGCCGACGAGCGCGACGCATTCGCCGGCATGGACGGCGAGGTCGAGCGGCCCGACGACGGGCCGCGTGCCGCGCGGGCCGCGGAACCCGATCGTCAGGCGTTCGACGTGGACGATGGGTGTAGGGTGCGAAGCGGGTGCGATGGCCGTCATGTCGTCTCCCGTCGTTCGAAGCGGGCCTGCCAGTAGCCGCCGAGCGCATTCACGGCGACGACGGCCGCGGTGATCGCGAGGCCGGGCCAGACCGCGATCCACCACGCGTTGTACAGGTAGTTGCGGCCCTCGGCGAGCATCAGCCCCCACTCGGCGGCGGGCGGCTGCGGCCCCATGCCGAGGAAGCTCAGGCCCGACGCGCCGATGATCGCGGTGCCGAGTCCGACGGTCGCGAGCACCGGCACCTGCGCGATCGCGTGCGGCAGCACGTGGCGCCACACCAGCACCGCCGGCGCGAGGCCGAGCGTGCGCGCCTGCTCGACATAGCCGGAACCGGCGACGACGAAGGTCTGCGCGCGCACCACGCGCGCGAAACGCGGCACCGATGCGACGCCGAGCGCGAACACGAGGTTCGTGGCGCCCGGGCCGGTAAACGAGATCAGCATCAGCGCGAGCAGCAGGTCGGGGAATGCTGACACCACATCGAGAAAGCGCGTGATCAGTTCGTCGAGCCAGCCGCGCGCGAGGCCCGCGAACAGCCCGAGCGCGGTGCCGAACAGCGTCGCGACCGCGATCGACGCCGCGCTGATCGACAGCGAGTAGCGGGCGCCGTAGACGACCCGCGAGAAGATGTCGCGGCCAAGCTGGTCGGTGCCGAGCCAGTGTTCGGCGCTGCTGCCGAGCTGCGCGGCCAGCGGATCGGCGGCCAGCGGGTCGTAGCGCGCGAGCCAGCCGGGGGCGATCACGGCGACCGCGTTCAGCAGCAGGTAGAGGGCGGCAAGCACGAGGCCCGGATGGCGGCGCAGCCAGCCGGCCGCACCGAGCGGCGCGCGAGGGCGCCACGACAGGTCGAGGGGCGTGGACATCGGATTCTCCGGTTCAATGCCGCGCGCGGCGGTCGCGCAGGCGGGGATCGATGAGGAGGTAGAGCAGGTCGACCGCCGTGCTGAGCGCGACATAGATCGCCGCCGACAGGATCGCGATCGCGAGGATCACCGGCATGTCCTTCGACAGCACCGCGTCGACGGTGATCTTGCCGAGCCCGGGCCGGCCGAATACCTGCTCGGTGATCACCGCGCCGCTCAGCAGCCCGCCGACGAGCCAGCCGGCGAGCGTGACGGCCGGCAGCGCCGCGTGGCGCAGTGCATGACGCACGCGCAGCGCGAGCCCGCCGATGCCCCACGAGCGCACCGTCAGCGCATACGGCTCGTCGAGCGCGCGCTCGATGCCCTGGCGCAGCACGCGGCCGATCACCGCGCCCTGTGCGAGCCCGAGCGACAGCGCCGGCAGCACGAGCGACGCGAAGCCGCGATCGCCGGCGACCGGGAACAGCTTCAGCGTGAAGCTGAACACGAACAGCAGCATGATCCCGAGCCAGAACGACGGCGTCGACGCGAGCAGCAGCTCGACGCCGGACGCGGCCCGCCCGGCCCAGCGGCGGCCGGCCGTCAGCACCGCGAGGCCGACCGCGAACACGAGCGTCACGACGAGAGCCGCGCCCGTCAGCTTCAGCGTCGGCCACAGCTGACCGATCACGAGCGGCGCGACGTCGGTGTTCAGGATGTAAGAGCGGCCGAAGTCGCCGTGCAGCACCCGCCACAGGTAGTGCAGGTACTGCAGCGGCAGCGGCTCGTCGAGCCCCCATTCCTGGCGGATCGCGGCTTCGATCTGCGGTGTGCTCAGCTGCTCGCCGATCAGGATGCTGACGATGTCGCCGGGTGCGAGATGCACGGCCGCGAACGACAGCGTGACCGCGGCCCACAGCACGAGTACGCCGGTGGCGAGCCGCGTCGCCACAGGTGAGTGCAGCCAGCGTCGCCACGCGGCCGGTGACGATGCGGGCGGCGCGGCGGGCGTGGGCGACGCGGCGTCATGAACGGAAACGGGTACGGCGCTCGGATGGTTCATGCTCGGCTTCTCCTGCCGGTGCCGCGCGCGGCGGACCGGTGTGGCTGACTCGCTTACTTCTTCACCCACACGTCGTACGGGTTCTCGGGCATCTGCGCGAACGGGCGGAAGCGCAGGCCCTGGACGGCCTTCGCGGCGGCGATCTGGTCCTCCGGCTCGTACAGCGGCACCGCGTATGCCTGCTCGTTGATCGCGAAGTGCTGCAGCTCGCCGTACAGCGTCTTGCGCTCGGTGACGTTCTGCGTGCGCGCGGCCGCCTGCAGCCAGCGCGTCAGTTCCGGCGCCGCCGCGCGGCTGTAGTTCAGCGCGCCGCCGCGATCGATGGGCAGGTAGTGGCCTTCGATGTCGATGCCGTCCGGCGGCGTGTTCGAATTCGCGATCGAGCCGAACTTGCCGGTCTTGCGCGCCTCGACGTACGTGCCGTCGTCGACGTACTGGATCTTCAGGTCGACGCCGAGCCGCTGCCGCGCCTGGGCCTGCAGCGCCTGCAGCAGCACGTCGCGCTGGTCGCGCACGGTCGCCTGCGCCTGGATCACCGCGATCGTCAGGCGCTCGCCGTTTTTCGTGCGGTAGCCGCCGCTGTCGCGTGCGCTCCAGCCGGCCTCGTCGAGCAATTGGTTGGCAAGCTTCGGGTTGTTGCCGTAGGTCTTCTCGATGCGCGCATCGTAGAGCGGGTCGATCGGCGACGTGATGCCCCACGCGCGTGTGCGTTCGCCGCGATAGATCGACTGCACGATGCCGGTCGCGTCGAGCCCTTCGAGCAGCGCGCGGCGCACCTTCACGTCCTGCGTGGGGCCGTAGCCGACGTTCAGGAACAGCGAGTACGGCGTGCCGGTGTTCAGCGCGTGCTGGTAGGTGAAGTCCGGATTCTTGCGGATCAGCGCCGCGTCGTTGCCGGATACGCCCTCGATCACGTCGACCTGGCCGGACAGCAGCGCGCCGGTGCGTACCGACGACTCCGGCAGGAACCGGTAGACGATCCGGTCGAGGTATGCAGGGCCCTGGTGGCCCGCCGTCGGCGGCGCCCAGCGATAGTCGGGGTTCTTCGCGAATTCGATTTCCTGCCCTTTCACGTAGCGGCGCAGGATGAACGGGCCGGTGCCGGCGATATCGGTGCCGCCCGACTTCAGGCCCGGCCGGTCGAACGCGTTCGGCGACAGTAGCGCGAACCGGCCGGCAAAGGTCAGGAATGGCGCATACGGCGCGTCGAGCGTGATCACGACGGTGCGTGCGTCAGGCGTCTTCACGTCCGCGACGTGCAGGATCTGCCCCGCGAGCTGGCTGCCGCCCGAATACGCCGGATTGCGTGCGTTCAGGAAGTTGCGCGCGACGGCCTGCGCGTCGAGCGGCGCGCCGTCGCTGAACTTCACGCCGTCGCGCAGCGTGAACGTGTAGGTCTTGCCGTCGGCCGACACCTTGTAGCCGGTCGCGAGCCACGGCACGAAGCTGCCGTCCGGCTTGCGCGCGAGCAGGCTTTCGTACACGTTGCGCAGCAGCAGCTCGACCTTGTCCTGGCCGTTCAATTGAGGATTCAGCGTGCGCGGCTCGCTTTCGACGCCCCAGGTCAGCGTGCCGCCGGTGACGGGCGTGCCCTGGGCAAACGCCGCGTGCGGCAACGCGAGTGCGAGCAGCAGCGCGGCCGATGCCGTGCGGCGCGACGCGCGGTGAGCGGAATCCGGAAAAGCGAATGTCATGCGGGGCAATCCTTCACGAGTGGTGTAGCGGGTGGAACAGGGCACGGAGAAGCGGGGCGTGACGCGGCTACCGGAACGGAGCGCGTGGCGCGTCATGCGCTCGCGCGAAGACGCCCGGCGTCCGGAGCGGCATCTGCCGCCGGCGGTTCCCGGTAGAGATCCGGGATCAGGATCTTTCTCAGCCAGACGAGCGGCGTGCCGAGCGTGTTCGTCGAGCGGTCGAACGCGACATAGCCTTGCCGCTCGTAGTACGGCTGCAGCCATGGATGATTGGTCGCGGTCGCGAGATAGGTCGCGGGCGCCTTGACCTGTTCGGTCAGGAACTGCGTTTCGACGTGGCCGAGCAGTGCGACACCGAGTCCCTGCCGCTTGAATGCGGGGGCGACCGCGAACCAGTGCAGGAACGGATACGGCGTACGGTGGCGCTCGCCGGACACCCACGGGAACCGTACGGTCAGCGTCGCGGCAGGCGCGCGGCGGCCGTCGGCGTCCGCGCGTTCGAGCACGAAGGTCGTTTCGCGCGCAACCGTCTGCGCGACGTGCTCGATCGGCGAGCGAATGATGTTGAAGTGCACGCCCTGCGGCACGAGCGGCGCATACGCGTCCTGCAGCAACGCATAAAGGGCCGGCACGTCGTCGGCGCCGGCAATGCGGATCGTATCGGTCATTGCGTTGCGCCTTCGAGGTCGGGTTGACGCGCGACGGCGGAGACGTGCGGCGTCTGTGGCGGTTTTTCCGTCGCGCGTTGCAATGCCACGGGGTCGCTGGCGTCTGCCGACGCACCGGCCAGCAGCCGCAGCGACGCAATCCTCGGCGCAGCATCGGCAAGCGGCGTGTCGACGACGAATTCCGCGATCCCGTAGCGGCGATGCAGCGTGTCGAGTTCGCGCAGCACATCGTCGCGCGTGCCGTGCACGATCCGCGTCTCGCGCGCGTCGATCCGGTGCGGGCCATCGCCCGCCTGGCGGATGTACGCGTGCGCCTGTTCGAGACTGCCGACGTTGACCGCCGGCGTGTCGCCCACTTGCACGCGAAAGCCCTGATGCCCGCTCGCGAGCCGGGCGGCGGCGTCGCGCGTGGCGGCGACGATCACCGATACGGCGAGCAGCGGCGTGCGGCCGCCGGATGCGTGGCGGTACGCGTCGAAGCTGCGTTCCAGATCGGCGGTGGAGGCATTGAGGTGCGACGCATAGACGAACGCCCAGCCAAGCTGCGCCGCCAGCGCCGCGCTTTCGGCGCTCGCGCCGAGCAGGAACGGCTGTGCGGCGGCGGGCGGAAGCGGTGTCGCGTGCAGCGTGGCGGCTTCGTGCCCCGTGTCGTCCGGTGATGTGCCGTCGCCCTGCAGATGGCGGTTCAACTCTGCCGCGAGATCAGCGAACGACGCGCGCCGCGCCGGGTCGTAGCCGGCCTGCAGCGCGCGCGTCGACAATGGCAGCCCGCCCGGCGCCTTGCCGATGCCGAGATCGACGCGATCGGGCGCAAGCGTCGCGAGCAGGTTGAAGTTCTCGGCGATCTTGTACGGGCTGTAGTGCTGCAGCATCACACCGCCCGATCCGACGCGAATTCGCCGCGTGTGTGCGAGCACATGCGCGATCAGGATTTCCGGCGACGGGCACGCGAGCGCGGCCGTGTTGTGGTGCTCGGCGAGCCAGTAGCGGTGATAACCCGCATCGTCGGCGAAGCGCGCGAGCGACACGCTGCGCGCGAGTGCGTCCACGGCGGCTTCGCCCGGTGCGACGGGGCTCTTGTCGAGCACGCTCAGGCGAAACGGAAGGGCGGGCAGCGCTGCGGCGGAATGAAGGGCGTCGGACGTCATGAGCATGCGACCGGCGCGGTTCGAAGCGGCACGATCAACTGGTTAGGCATGCCGGATTATTTTTCGCCGCCGTTCGCACGGTCAAACAATCAAGAAGAATATCGAAAGCCGAAAATATTCGTTCCGGCCCACCGGGTGCCCTGCGTTATGGTCGATGGCTGCGCGCCTTGCGGCGTGCGCATGGACCCTGCCGAGCGACCCGGCGCACACCGCTGGCTGCGCGGTGCCGGCGCGGGTCCGCCGATCAACCGGAAACATGGGGAACACGGATGAACGAGCGAGACGCGTCGGCCAATCGACATGCGGCGCAGGCCGGAGCCACATCATGAGCGACACACGCAGACGGCTGAAGACGCTCGTCGGCGCCGCGAGCGTGCTGGCTGCGCCGGGCGACGCGAACGCCGCGCAAGGCATCCGTCGCGCGGCGGCGCTCGCGCGCAAGGCGGAAGCCGAGAAGATCACCGGCCTCTTCACGGCCGACCTGTTGCAGGCCGATCCGGCCGGGCTCGCCGGCGGCACCGGCAGCCAGGAGCCGATCGTCGCGCTGGCCGCGCTGAGCCAGGCGACGTCGGCGATCGGGCTCGTCGCGACGGTGTCGACCACGTATCACCACCCGTACAACCTCGCGCGGTTGATCGGCACGCTCGATCACGTGAGCGGCGGCCGCGCCGCGTGGAACGCGGTGACGTCGTCGGTCGGCGAGGAAAATTTCGGCGACACTGCGTTGCCCGACCCGGAACAGCGCTATGCGCGTGCGGCCGAATTCGTCGAAGTCGTCAACGCGCTGTTCGACGCGAACGATCCCGACGCGGTGCGACGCACGCCGAGCGGCGGCGTGTCGGTCGATCCGCGCAAGCTCGGGCCGATCGATTACCGTGGCGCGCACTTCCAGGTGCAGGGGCCGCTGAATGTGCCGCCTTCGCCGCAGCGGCGCCCCGTGCTGTTTCAGGCGGGGCAGTCGGCGAGCGGCGTGACGCTCGGCGCGCGGTTTGCGGAAGTCGTCTACACGTCGCAGCCGACGCTCGAAGATGCACGTACGTTCGTCGACGAACTGCACCGGCAGGCGGCCGCATTCGGCCGGGCGGGGCGGCTGCCGCTCGTGATGAACTCGTTCCACTCGGTGATCGGCGAATCCGACGCCGACGTCGCGCGGCGGCTGCGCGACAAGCACGAACGCATCGATTACGAGCAGGGCCGGCTGAAGCTCGCCGACATGCTCGGTGGCGGCGTCGACCTGCGCGACCTGCCGCTCGACCAGCCGTTGCCGGGATCGATGCTGCCGGCGATCGACAGCGTGCATCGCCGGCGCGGCCGCGTCGCGATCTTCGTTGGCTATGCGCGGCAGCGCCTGACGTTGCGCGAACTGATCATCCGCGCACAGGAAACCGGCCACTGGTTCGTCGCCGGCACACCCGAACAGCTCGCCGATGCGATCGAAACGCGTTATCGCGCGGGGCTCGTCGACGTGCTGTCGCTGCACGGGCTCGGCCAGCCCGACCAGGAGGACCTGCTGCTCAACGGCTTGCTGCCCGAATTGCGCAGGCGCGATCTGCTCGATACCGACTATCACGGCGACGATTTCCGCGCGAATCTGGAATTGCCGGCCCTGCGCAGCGAGACCGCGACGGCATGAACCGGTAAGCGGCGAGCGGACGACGTGTATACGATGGCGGGACGGCGCCCCGTTTCGTCCTCGCGCCGCAACGTCGACGCAAGGATGCTGATGTGAATCACGAGATCACGACCATCGCGCAACTCGAGGCGATCTACGGGACCCCGCACGAACGTGCGCTGCGGAAGGAAATCGACCACCTGAACGACGACTACCAGGCGTTCGTGCGCGCGTCGCCGTTCGTCACGCTGTCGTCGGTCGGGCCGCACGGCACCGATGCTTCACCACGCGGCGATCGCGCGGGATTCGTGTCGATCGTCGATCCGAAAACGCTCGCGCTGCCGGATCGGCCGGGCAACAACCGGATCGATACGCTGCACAACATCGTGGCCGATCCGCGCGTATCGCTGCTGTTCCTGATTCCCGGCGTCGGCGAGATGTTGCGCGTGAATGGCCGCGCGACGATCAGCGCCGAGCCCGGCCTGCTCGCGCGCTTTGCCGTCGAAGGGAAAACGCCGCGCACGGTGGTGCTGATCTACATCGATGCGGCCTATTTCCATTGCTCGAAGGCGATCGTGCGTTCGCGTCTTTGGGATCCGGACGCGCGGATCGAACGTGACCGGCTGCCGAGCGCGGGTGCGATGCATCGGCGGCTGAGCGGCGGCACGTTCGATGGCGAGTCGTACGATCGCGATCTCCCGGCGCGCACGGTCGCCGGGCTGTACTGAGTGCGGAAGGGGCGATCTGCGCGCGCATCGGCGCAGATCGCACGCACGGATCGTGTGTCGCATTTCACGATCGCATTGAACAACTGAAGTCGTAGGAGAACCGGCTGCGGAGGCCGGGAACAGCTACTTCAGCCGCCGGCAAGTGCATGTGGTTTGCCCGAAACCCGCGACCCGCGGCGATACCTGGCCGCGGGCCGCGCGTTGATGCGCGGTCATGCAGCCGTCACGCGTGACGGCGCGCACCGCATTCGCCGCAGAACAGGTCGTCGGCGGCCATCGGCTTGTGGCACTGCGCGCACGCCGTGGCAGCGTCCGCCGCGGGTGATGCCGTATCCGACGCCGGCAGTGACGCCGTGCCCGCTGTGCTGGCGGCGTGCGAGCCGCGTGCTTTCGCGAGGTGATCGGCGGCGCGCTCGCGTGCCTGTTCGGCATGGCGTTTCGCGTCCGCGACGTGCTGGCTCAGCTGCTCTTCCGTCGCGGAGAAATCGACGCCGCTGACCGTCTGCAGATAGATGAGGCACGTGCCGTTGACGAACGTCAGGAACGGAATCACGAGGCCGATCGCGAACAGCAGGCCGTTGCCGAAGCCGTACGCGCCCAGATAGGCCATGCTGCGGTAGTCGAACCCGCCTTCCGCAGCATCCACACCAAGGCCGTAGGCGCTGGCGTGCCGGCCCAGGCCGCCCAGGCCGCCGAGCGTACCCATCAGGCCGCCCAGCGGGCTGGTGCCGGTTGCTGCCGAGATCGACGATGCGATCGCGGCGCCCGTGCCGAGAATGCCGAACACGACCGCGGACAGGACGCCGACGAGCAGCAGCAGCCCGAACATCCTGACGATCACGCTCAGCAGTTGACGACGGCCGATCTGCAGCAATCGCGCGGCGGTCTGCAGCGTCGAGTTGCCCTGCCAGATGGCGGGTGCGGCAAGCGGATAGCCGACGTACCACATGCCGGCGAAGATCGCGCCCGCGACGATCGCCGCGACCGGATACGCGATCGCATAGAGCAGCGGGCCGACGCCCGGGATCTTGCAGACCAGGAACACGATCAGCAGCGCGAGCAGCAGCAGGACCCAGCCGACCGCGAGCAGCACGCCGATCCCGACGAGACGGTGGACGCTGAACGTCGCCTGCAGCAGCGCGTCGACGAATCCGACCGACTCGCCCTGCGCATCGCGCATCAGCACGATACCGACCGCGGAATAGCCGATCAGCGAGACCGCGAAGGTCGCGATGACGAACAGCAGGCCGAGCACGGGGCTGGAACGGAGTACCTGGATCGTGAGCATGCCCATCAGCATGCTGGCGACGATCGCGAAAGCGCACATCGCGAGTGCGCGCCAGTTCGTGACCGCCTCGGCGGCGCGCAGCAGTCCGAACTTCCCTGACACGGGGGCTTGATCGAGCATTGACATCGTTGAATCTCCTTGCAGGTGCGGGCCGGTCAGTGCGCGGCGGGGGCGTCGAGCAGCGCGACGACGGTGACGCCGTCGACCTGGGCGAGCTGGATGCTGGATTGCCGGACCGAGCCCGGCTTGCCGTTCAGGTAGACCTGGCTTTTCAGCGTGTACGTGCCTTGCGGCGCACCCGACGGCAGTTTCAGCGTGAAGCTGTTGTCGAATTCGCCGCTGCCGGGCGTCGCGTTGACGATCTTCTCGCCGCGCTTGAACTGCTCGCCCGACGGCGCGTAAACGGTCACGACTTCCTTGACTTCCTGGACGGGCTCGTTCGTGCCGGACACCGCGCGAATCTGCGAGGCCAGCTTGATCGGCTCGCCGGTCTTGACGGCGGAGCGCGGCGTCACGACCGTGTTGTACGCATCGATCTTCGCGTAGGGCGGCAGGTTGTTGCGGTTGTTCGCGCGGTAATCGCGATCGACTTCGGCCGCCGTCTTGGTCTGCCGCGTCGCCACTTCGATCACGGCGCAGGCAGCGAGCCCGGCCACCGCGCCGCCGATCGCGCCCTTGGTGCCGCCGATCAGCGCGCCGACCAGTGCGCCGCCGGCGCCGAGCGCGGTACAGCGCAGCACGGATTCGGACGAGATCCCGCCGGTGCCGTTCTGGGTGGCGCAGCCGCTGGCGAGCAAGGTGACCGCGCAGGCCGCGGCGAGGGTTTTCTGGATTGTCATGTCGGTGTTCTCCGGCGCTTCATTCAAGTGTGCTGTTGTTGCGCAGTGCATCCATCTGCCGCGCCTTCGCCTTGTCGATCAGTGTCTTCGCCGGACGGTTGCCGGGCTCGATCGCAAGGATGCTTTCCGCTGTCGCGATGGCCTTGTCGTACTGGCCGCGCGACAGGTCGCCCTGCGCGCGTTTCAGCAGGCCGTCGACGGCGGGCGCGGCAGGGTTGGCCGCCGTGGACGGGCGGACCGGCGGTGTCGGATGCGGTTTGCTGCGCGGTGCCTCCGCGATGGCGGCGGGTGCGGTCGGCGCGGGCGTGTCGTCCTGCAGTTTCGCGAAGGGCGACGGCTGCTGCGCGTTCGCGGATGCGGGCGGCGCGTTCGACGCCGGTGGCGTCGCGGGCACCGGAGCCGTCGCGACATTCGTGACGACGGCCGGGCCCGACGCGGGCGAGGTCATGGCGGCGGTGGCCGTATCGATCGGCGCGGATGCCGGTGCGTCGGCCGGCGTCGTTGCAACGACCGCGCTGGCGGTGACGGAGCCCGGTCCCGCGATGTCCGATGCGGCGTTGGCCGTGACGGCCGGAACCATGGATGCGGCGGCCGATTCGGGCATCGCGGGCGCGCTCGCCTGGCGGCCGTGCCACCAGAATGCGCCGCCCGCGCAGGCGACGGCGACTGCGACGCCGGCTGCGATGATCCTGAGTTTTGACGACGTATCGTCGTTCGTCGTGGCGGCCTGCGGTATCGGCCGGGGCACCGCGCCGGATTCGGGGCGCATGGACGGGGCCGATGCCGGCGGCGCATCGGCATCCGGTACGTCGTGAGGCTCGGTAACCGCTTCGACGGCATGCATTTCGGCGGCGGCGAGTGCCGTGTCGGTGTGTGCCGATGCGCCCGCAGGCGCGGGCTGCACATCCGTGACGACGGGCGAGACATGCGACGCAGCGACCGCGTCGCCGCGATCGTCTGCCGCTGCCGCGTACGTTGCGGTGGCTGCCGTGTCGTGCGATTGGAGCGGCGCGCTCACGCGACCCGTTACCGTATCGGCGATGTCCGCGACGTGCGCGATGTCTTTCGGAATGGTGTTCGCTGCCGGTGATTCGGCGACGATGTCCGTTTGCGTACCGCATCCGTCGGCGGTGCGGTACGCAGGCTCGTGCAACGAATCCGCGGCCGCGTATCCGGGTTGCGGCGTTGCTTCGACCGGCGGCGAGGGCGCCTCGACCTCGATCGCGCCGGCGTCAATGGCCGATGCAACGGGCGTCCCGCACTTGTTGCAGAAACGCTGGTTCGGCGTCAGGACGGCGTCGCAGCCCCGGCACGGTGTGCCGGCCGCTTCGGGCCGGATGGCCGCAACCGGTGTTCCGCATTGCTTGCAGAACTTCAGCCCGCCGGGCAGATCGGTTCCGCAGTGGGTGCACGCAGTCATAATTCAGTAATCCTCTTCTTTTGATCGATCGACGTGACGACGCCGTGCGGGCATGCGCACGTTTGTCCGAATCGCGGGATGGCGGCGTACCGGCCGCGTGCTACGAAGGCAAGCGACGCGGAGCGGGCCGCTCAGCGCGGGATATCAGGCGGAATTGGGTCGGCCGCGCGGGAAGTGCCGGCGTAGAGAAGAAGAGATCCGGCCGACGTGAATTGGCACGCACGGCCCAATGGATCCGGATGCCCCGGTATTGAATGGCGAGTTCAAGCTTTCCCCGTTTCAGTCGCCAGATTGAATCCGGCTGACTGTTTTCATTATTTCAATTGATAATACAAATGGTCTTCTGCAGCGGATATTACACTGAAATTACGGGGTTCTGCCATCCGCGAATCGCGTGACGGACCGTGTTTTCGCGTGCAAACCTTAATCGCACGCACCCGCACGCACTGTCGCCAGCCTGATGGTGGATTCATCGCCGTGGCCACCCGGTTGGCGCACGAGCGCTCACCAGCACGTACCCGATTGCGGCGGACGTCATGCCATACACTGCCATCTCTTGATCGGTCGTTTTGGCACGCGCACGGCAACTGGAGCTTCCATCCCGCGATCTGATTCACCTGGACATCGAACTGCCGCACTCGCCGTGCAAATGTCCGCCCACCTCTCAAAGCAGGCAGCGTCGCCTTTGCTCAATACGGTGCCGACACCGTCCGTCGGGCGCTCCTTGCCGGTGCGGGCCCCGGAGCGATCACTCGTCTGACCGTCACAACCTTGCGTGACCATCTTCCAACGAACCACCGACAGCCCGTGCAACTACTGAGTTGCCGCGGAAAATGGTTTATGGTCAAATGACCATGTCAAATGATCTACATGTCTGTTTCATCCCCAATTGGAAGTCACCGCCCAAGCGCGGACTTTCCCAGGGTGGGCAACGTTTTGCGAAGACTTCTGCGTGGCGGAGCCATTGGCCCACGCCGACTACCTGAAGTCAGGCGAAATCTTGAGCGATGGAGCAGGCGTTCGCGTATCGACGCATGGGCGGTTTTTGCCTGTCGGCTGAAAGCGCCTGGGTTGAAAAAACAAGAATTTCTGGAGACGTTGCTCGTGGATGAGATGCACAGCAGGAAGAATCAAGCGATTGACCCCTCGGCGCTGCGCGCCCAACTGCGAGACGGCTCCTTGCTGGAGACGCGTGCGTGGCTTGCGTCGGGATGGGAGGAGGGTACGGACGGCCGCTCGTTTCCCGTCACGAATCCGGCCACGGGTGACATCCTGGCCCGCGTGGCCAGCCTCGGCGCCGCAGCGGTGGAGCAAGCCATTGCATCGTCGGCGCTCGCACAACAAGGCTGGCAGAAACGGACCAGCCACGAGCGCGCGAAGATACTGCGCGCCTGGTACGACTTGATCGTGGCGAATGCCGACGACCTCGCATTGATCATGACGTCGGAGCAGGGCAAGCCGCTGGCGGAGGCCCGCGGCGAAATCATGTATGCCGCTTCTTTCGTGGAGTGGTTCGCCGAAGAAGCGAAGCGCGTATACGGCGACGTCATTCCTCACCCGCAAGGTGACAAGCGCATCGTCGTCATTCGTCAGCCGATCGGCGTGTGTGCCGCGATCACGCCGTGGAATTTTCCTGCCGCGATGATCACACGCAAGGTTGCACCGGCACTGGCTGCGGGTTGCTCCATCATCGTGCGCCCGGCGGACCTGACACCGCTGACGGCGCTTGCGCTTGCCGTCCTGGCCGAGCGAGCGGGCATTCCGGCGGGCGTCCTTCAAGTGGTGTGCGGCCCGTCGCGCGAGATCGGCGCAGTGCTCACGGCCAGCCCGATCGTGCGCAAGCTTTCGTTTACCGGTTCGACCGAAGTCGGCCGCGTGCTCATGAGTCAATCGTCCGGGACGATCAAGCGACTCTCTCTCGAACTCGGCGGCAACGCACCTTTCATCGTGTTCGACGATGCGGACCTCGACGCGGCGATCGAAGGTGCGATGGCGTCGAAGTACCGGAATAGCGGCCAGACCTGTGTGTGCGCCAATCGCTTTCTCGTCCAGGCAGGCATTCACGACCGCTTCGTCGACGCGCTCGCCCGGCGTGTCGAGGCACTCAAGGTAGGAAACGGCGTCGAACCGGGGGTGCAGCAGGGGCCGCTGATCCAGAAGTCCGCCTGTGACCACCTGAATCAGCTGATCGACGATGCCGTAAGCAAGGGTGCACGAATCGTCACGGGCGGGAAAGGCCATCAGCTTGGGGGCACGTTCTTCGAGCCGACCGTCATCGCCGATGCGACGCCGGCCATGCGTCTCGCGCGCGAGGAACTCTTCGGGCCCGTCGGCCCGGTGTTCCGCTTCGAGGATGAAGCAGAAGCGATCGCGATGGCCAACGACACCGAGTACGGGCTCGCCGCCTATCTCTATACACGCGACCACGGCCGCATCTGGCGTGTGGGTGAGGCACTCGAGTACGGCATGGTCGGCCTGAATACCGGCGTGATTTCCAACGAGGTCGCGCCGTTCGGCGGAGTCAAGCAATCGGGCCTTGGCCGGGAGGGTTCCCGTTTTGGCATCGAGGAATACCTGGAAATCAAGTACATGTGCACCCAGGTCTAACTGCCAACGTCTGCATCAAGGAAACGTCAATGGAAATCTCCCCGCAGTCGATGCTCTTCGAAACTGTTCCGTCCATTCTCCAGGAATGGGGTTGTGCGCGCCGCTTGGGTCAGGTGATGGCGGCATGGACGGAGCGCCGTCACGTCCTGATCGTTACCGACGCCGGACTGCACAAGGCCGGCGTGCTGGAGCCGGCGAAAGCGTCGTTGGTGGCCGAGGGATTCCGTGTGGCGGTTTTCGACGAGGTCGTGGCCGACCCGCCGGAGATCGTCGTCTCGCGTTGCGTCGAGTTCGCGCGCAGTGCAGAGGCGGACATCGTCATTGGCCTCGGCGGCGGCTCGTCGATGGACATCGCAAAACTGGCCGCCGTGCTCACTGTCTCGCAGCAGTCGCTCGCGGAAATGTACGGAATTGGCAACGTTCGGGGCGCGCGCCTGCCTTTGGTGCAAATTCCTACAACGGCGGGCACCGGGTCGGAAGTCACCAACATTTCAATCGTTTCGGTTAACGAAACAACCAAGATGGGAATCGTCGCACGTCAGCTGTATGCCGACAAAGTGATCCTGGACGCCGAGCTGACGGTCGGTCTGCCACGCAGCCATACCGCTGCAACGGGCATCGACGCAATGGTTCACGCGATCGAGGCCTATACCAGCAAGCACAAGAAGAATGCCATCTCCGACGCCCTCGCGCGTGAGGCATTGCGATTGCTGGTGAGCAACCTGATCCCGGCTTGCGAAAACGGGGAAGATCGGCGCGCACGTGAAGCAATGCTGCTGGGCGCCACGCTGGCCGGGCAGGCCTTCGCCAATGCCCCGGTGGCCGCGGTCCATGCGCTGGCGTATCCGTTGGGTGGCCATTTCCATATCCCGCATGGCTTGTCCAACGCATTGATGCTCGCCCCCGTGCTGCGCTTCAACGCCGCAGCGGCCGCTTCGCAATATTCGGAACTGGCAGACGTCGTAGGCGCGGGTGGAAAAGGCGACGCCACGGAGCGCACGGCCGCGTTCATCGGATTCATGGAAGACCTGATGGACCGATCCGGCGCGCCGCGTCGTCTCCGCGACGTGGGTGTCACCCATTCGAGCCTGCCAACCCTGGCGGCAGATGCGATGAAGCAGCAGCGCTTGCTGTTGAACAATCCGGTCGTTGTCACGGAGTCGGACGCATTGCGTTTGTATGAACAGGCCTATTGAACCGACGCCGGAAAATCCGTAGTCGCCGTAACGTTGATATAGAGAGTGCACCGTGAACAATGTAGAAAGGATTGAGCACCACGAGGTCGTTATCTTGGGTGCAGGCTTCGGAGGCCTCGGCATGGCCGCCCGCATGAAAATCGCGGGCATCGACGACTTTGTCGTGCTGGAGAAGCGTCCCGATCTCGGTGGCGTCTGGCTGGACAATTCGTATCCCGGCGCGGCATGCGATACAGAATCGCACCTGTATTGCTACAGCTTCCATCCGCATTTGCGCGTGAGCGCCATGTATGCCGGCCGGAACGAGCTGCTGCATTATTTGAAATCGCTTGCCACGCGGTTCGGCCTGACGGAACACCTGCGTTTCAACAGCGAGATTCGCGGTGCCGACTGGGATGCCGGCGCAAGCCTCTGGCGGTTCGAGCTGAACGACGGTTCCCGGATGACCGCTCGCTTCTTTGTGCCGGCGTGGGGGCAGCTGAACCGTCCGATGATTCCGTCGGTGCGCGGCCTGGCGGATTTCAACGGGGACTATTTCCACTCCGCCGAGTGGCGGCACGACGTGGACTTGAGCGGCAAGCGCGTGGCAAGCATCGGAAACGCCGCCAGCGCCGTGCAGTATGTGCCGCTCATCGCGCCGAAGGTCGATCACCTGACGGTATTCCAGCGAAGCGCGAACTGGATCATGCCGCGCAACCAGATCGTCTTCTCGACGGAGCAGCTCGATACATACGAGCGCGAGCCCCATCTCTTCGAAGAAAGCAGGAAATCGCTGCACGCTTTCCGCGAGTCCGGGTTCGAGCGTACACGGATGGGTTCCAACGCACAGGTGGAAGGCAAGAGTCTCGCGTTGGCACACCTTCATCGCCAGGTGCCCGACCCGGTACTGCGCGAGCAGCTGACGCCGGATTATGAATACGCGTGCAAACGGATTCTGCGATCGGACGACTACTATCCGGCGCTCATGCGCGACAACGTCGCGCTGGAGACGGCGGGGGTGGAATCGTTCGTCGACGAGGGCATCGTGACCCGGGACGGCCGTCTGCTCCCGTTCGACGTGGTCGTGTTCGGAACCGGATTCGAGAGCCAGGCTTTCCAGGGCAGCCTGCAGGTTCGCGGAACGGACCGCACGTTGGCCCAGGCGTGGGAAGACGGCCCGGAAGCCTATCTGGGCATGACCGTGCCGGGCTTTCCGAACATGTTCATGCTGTACGGGCCGAACACGAACCTGAACCACAACTCCATCGTGTCGATGCTCGAGATCCAGCAGAACTACATCATCGACGCGATCGGCGGCATGGCTTCGGCCGGCGTGAAGGCAGTCGACGTCGACAGGGCCGTATTCGACGAATACAACGGCAAGCTGCAATCGGCGATGATCGGTTCGGCGTTTTCGGCGGGCTGCTCGAGCTGGTACAAGAACGCGCAAGGCAAGGTGATCAACAACTGGCCGGGCACGGTGGACGAGTACCGCGCCGCGACGCAATGGGATCAAAGCGTGTTCGCTGCGATCTGAGCGGAGAGGCACATGACATCGGTGCACTGGTTGCCGCTGACCGAGGTGGCTGACGATGCTCGGGACGCCGTTCGCGCGTTCCGCGAACTGGGCGGACGGCATTACGGCAGCTTTTCCGTCGACCAGTCGCGCGTGAACTTCGTGCGTGCCTGCGAATTGAACGGCCTCACGGGTGACGAGGCTGTTGTCCATGACGATATCGGTGTTCCCGTCGCGGACGGCAGCATTCGCGTACGGCTCTATCGCCCACCCGCCGGGGCGGGTGCCGAGGACAACCCGCTCGTCGTCTTCATTCACGGCGGCGGGTGGGTGATCGGCAGCGTGGACACGCATGACGGCATCTGCCGTCATCTCGCACGGCATGGCGGGTGTACTGTCGCGTCGGTAGAGTACCGGCTATCGCCGGAGCACCGTTGGCCGGGCCCGCTCGAAGACTGCGAGCGGGCACTGGACTACCTGATCGCCAACGCGTCTGTGCTCTCCATCAACGCGTCTCGGGTGATCCTGGCGGGCGACAGCGCCGGCGGCAACATGGCGACCATCATCGCCAATGCGGCATCGGCGGCGGGACCCGCGATCGTCGGGCAGATCCTGTTTTATCCCGTGACGGACCTGACGGCGTCGCGCCCGTCATATCAGCGCATTCAAGGCGGATTTCCGCTCGTCGCCGAGTCGATGCTCTGGTTCCGGGAACACTACGTGCCGGTTGGCACACCGTTTGATCTGCCGCGCCTGTCCCCGCTGCTGCATGCGGAAGGCCGGCGGCAGCCGCCGATGTTCATTGCCACGGTGGGGCTGGACCCGCTATGTGACGAAGGCATTGCGTACGCGTCATGCGCGGCCCGCGCCGGGAGCAAGGTCGAGCATCACCATCTGCCCGGGCATCATCACGGCATCATCACCGCCGCCCGCACTATCCCGGCAGCGAGATACCTGCTGGATCGCGCCGTTTCCTTTGTCTGGCGGCTTGCCGAAAAAGACGGTTTCGATGTTTGACGCTTTGGTCGTCGCGCGGGCCGACGCATGCAATCTTTGCGACCGATCGTGTAATGGAAACTCCTGATTCAAATTGCCCCCCGACTGCATAGACTGGGAACCGTGGAACTTGGTCAATTGATCATGTTCGGGGTGGCCGGTCAAACCGGGATGTGCACATCAGTGACCGGCGTGCATGTCCGGTCGGGCGCATGGATGGTTGTCTCGTGCTGGTTTGAAGCGTTGTCGCTGGCATACACGTGTGGGCGTCTCTTTCCTGCGTAGTCACATGACCAAGTCTAATGATCTAGTCGTGCGGCGTTACGGATATTTTCAATAACTGGTCATCGGAGGGATCTCATGACTAAGAATCAAGCAGATTCGTGTTCGCCTGAGCACGTAGATGTACTAATCATCGGGGCGGGGATCTCGGGGATCGATGCCGCTTGTCATCTCCGCATGAACCTGCCGGGCCGCTCGTTCGCGATCCTGGAAGCCATGGACGGATTCGGCGGTACGTGGTGGACCCATCGCTACCCCGGCGCGCGCTCCGACAGCGACCTGTACACGTATGCGTTCGGCTTCCGCCCGTGGCAGGGCCGCTCGATCGCTACGGCGGACGAGATCCACGGCTATCTGGGAGAGGTCATCAAGGAATATGACCTCGGATCGAAGATCCGCTACGGGCATCGAGTTCAAACGGTGAGCTGGTCGAGCGAACAGAAGCGCTGGACGGTCGAGGTATCGCGCAATGATACGGGCGAACACTTCTCGCTCACCACCGACTTCCTGTGGCTGGGGGCGGGGTACTACGACCATCGCCAGGGCTTCACGCCGAAGTGGAATGGCTTCGATCGCTACAAGGGAACGGTCGTTCATCCGCAGCACTGGCCGGAAGACCTCGACTATGCCGGGAAGCGGGTGGTCGTGATCGGCTCGGGCGCGACCGCCGCGACGCTGATTCCGGCGATGGCCGGCATCGCCGCGCATGTGACGATGCTGCAACGGTCGCCGACGTTCTTCACGGCGGTGCCGTGGACCCACCAGCTCGACGCCACGCTTCGCGAACTGAGCCTTCCCGAAGAGTGGCGGTCGGAGATTCTGCGGCGTGCGCACCTGAAGCAGACGTTCGACCTGATCAACCTGTCCTCAGCGAACCCGGACGCCGTTCGCGACTGGCTGATCAACGAGACCCGGCAACAGCTGCCGGAAGGCTTTGACGTCGACAAGCACTTCAATCCCAGCTATCGCCCGTGGCAGCAGCGCGTGGCGGCGGTGCCCGAAGGCGACCTCTTCACGGCCATCCGGGACGGGAAGGCATCCGTCGTGACGGACACCATCGAATCGTTCGACGAGAACGGCATCACGTTGGCGTCGGGCGAGCACCTGCAGGCGGACATCGTCGTGACGGCGACCGGCTTCGATATGAGTGCGTTCGGCCAGATCGCCTTCCACGTCGACGGAGATCCGGTCGACATGACCAAGCGGGTCTCGTATCGGGGAATGATGATCGAGGGTATCCCGAACATGGCGTTCATCTACGGCTACTACCGGTCGAGCTGGACGCTGCGCGCCGACCTCGTCTGCGAATTCACCTGCCGCGTCCTTGCGCACATGGACAAGGTGGGTGCGAAGACGGTGGAACCGTGCCTGCGCGCCGAAGACGCCGACATGCAGCGTCTGCCGTGGACGGACCCGAACAACTTCAATGCCGGGTACGTGATGCGGTCGCAACACCAGATGCACTCGCGCGGCGATCGCATGCCGTGGCAGCACCACTTCGAGTACGAGGAGGAGCGCCAGACCATTCCGGAATTGAGCCCGGATTCCGAAGTCCTCGTATATCGCTGATCTCCGAGCAACGTTCGATTAAAAGGTGATGTTATGGCACTCGATTTGCACCTCGCTGGCTTTCTCGAATCCTTTGCCGGGTCCGGCGCGAAACCGCTGCCGCAGTCGACCCCGGAAGAGGCGCGCGGATTGATGCAGCACCTGGCACGCGCCGTTCGCGCGCCAGAGGCCGTTGTCGACATTCACGGCGTGGAAGACTTGACCGTTCCCGGCGCGGCCGGACCGCTGCGGGCGCGGCTCTATCGTCCGACCCAGGAGCGTCATCTGCCGACGGTCGTCTATCTCCATGGCGGCGGGTTTGTCATTGGCGATCTGGACACCCACGACAACATTTGTCGGGAGCTGGCTCGTGGCGCGAGCGCGGTCGTCGTCTCGGTGGATTACCGGCTGGCTCCCGAGCATCCGTATCCGGCCGCGGCGGACGACGCGATTGCCGCGACCAAATGGGTGATCGCGAACGCGGGTGAGCTGGGCGGAAGCGACGTCGTGGCGGTGGCCGGAGATAGCGCCGGCGGCAATCTTGCGGCCGTCGTGACCCAGCAACTGCACGCCGACGGCATTTCGCTGTCCGCCCAGTTCCTGATCTACCCCGCGGTAGCACAGGACCGCTCCGATTTTCCTTCCTTCAAGGAAAACGGCGAAGGCTACCTGCTCGATCTCGAGACGATCGCGTGGTTCGACCGGCATTACGTGCTCGACGGTACCGACAGGGGGGATGCGCGACTGGCCCCGATCCATGCGAAGGACCTTGCCGGGCTGCCGCCCGCGGTCATCCTGACCGCCGAATTCGATCCGCTGCGTGACGAGGGCGAAGCCTATGGCCGCTTGCTCCACGCAAGCGGCGTCAAGGTCGACACGATCCGGTGCGACGGCATGATTCACGGGTTCTTCGACATGGGGGCGATCTCCCCGGGTGCGCAGACGTGGATCGAGAAGGGCATCGCGAGCTTTCGAAAGATACTCGGCGGCGCGCAGCACCATTGATACGTTGGCGGAAGCGACCTGATTTCGCTTTTCGCCATTTCGTGGCCGCACGCGGTTCGATGGATGACCTCCAACGCTGCCGGTGCGGCCACGCAGTGCTGATGCATGACGGAATGAAGCCGATTGCGCAACGGCTCGGTGAGGCCGCGACGTGAGTGGCGGAATCGATGCATCAGGTAGTTGCTTGTGAAGCGTTCAAGCATCTATCGAGGACACGGACCCGTGAAGAACTCATTCGATTATCTTGTTGTAGGCGGCGGCTCGGCAGGCAGTGTGCTGGCTTCGCGTTTGACCGAAGACCCCGATGTGACGCTGTGCCTCTTCGAAGCCGGTGGCAAGGGCGATGGATGGCCCATCAACGTGCCGGCCGCGCTGGTGCTGATGATCCCGTCCCGACTGAACAACTGGGCGTTCGAGACGGTACCCCAGAAGGGGCTGCAGGGGCGGCGCGGCTACCAGCCGCGTGGCAAGGCGTTGGGCGGATCGTCCGCGATCAATGCGATGGTGTACACGCGCGGCCATCATGCCGACTACGACGACTGGGCTGAACTCGGCAACGAAGGCTGGGGCTGGAACGACGTCTTCCCGTATTTCAAGCGAAGCGAGCACAACGAGCGGCTTGGCAATGAATGGCACGGGCGCGGCGGCCCGCTGTGGGTCAGCGACCTGAGGACGGACAATCCATTCCAGGCGCGCTGGCTGGACGCCGCACGCGAGTGCGGCCTGCCCGTCACGGACGATTTCAACGGTGCGGAGCAGGAAGGCGTCGGCATTTACCAGGTGACCCAGAAGAATGGCGAGCGCTGGAGTGCCGCACGTGCCTATCTTTTTCCGCACATGAAAGCGCGCGGCAATCTGACGGTGGAGACCGGCGCGCAGGTCAGGCGCATCGTGTTCGACGGTAAAAGGGCCGTTGGCGTCGAGGTCACGCGTGGGGGGAATGTCGAGACGATCTGGGCGAAGAAAGAGGTGATCCTTTCTGCGGGCGCGTTCCAATCGCCTCAGTTGCTGATGTTGTCCGGCGTCGGGCCGAAGGACGAACTCGAGCGTCACGGGATCAAGGTCGTAGCCGATCTCCCGGGCGTTGGAGAAAACCTGCAGGATCACCCGGACTTCGTTGTCAGCTACAAGACGAACAGCCTGGATGCGCTCGGCGTGTCGGTACGCGGCGGGATCAAGACGCTGGGCGACATCCGGCAATACCGGAACTCGCGGACCGGTACCCTGACCACCAACTTTGCCGAGGGCGGCGCGTTCCTGAAGACGCGTCCCGATCTGGACCGACCGGATGTGCAGATGCACTTTGTCGTGGGGCCCGTCAACGATCATGGAAGGAAGGTGCAGCTCGGACATGGCATTTCCTGTCACGTGTGCCTGTTGAGGCCGAAAAGCCGTGGATCGGTCAAGCTGCGAAGCGCCGATCCGCTCGATGCGCCGTTGATCGACCCGGCATTCCTCGATCACGACGATGATCTCGAGGTCCTGGTCGACGGATACAAGCTGACCCGGCGGTTGATGGCGGCGCCGGCCATGTCCCAGTTCGTGACGGAGGATCTGTTCGCGTCCCGGTCGCGAACGGACGACGACATTCGCGCGTTGCTGCGCGAGCGGACCGATACCGTGTACCACCCGGTAGGAACGTGTCGCATGGGGAACGACGCGCTCGCCGTCGTCGACGCTCAGTTGCGCGTACGGGGAACGGAAGGCTTGCGTGTGGTTGATGCCTCCGTCATGCCGACGCTGGTGGGGGCAAACACGAACGCGCCGACGATCATGATTGGGGAGAAAGCCTCGGATCTGATTCGGAGGATCTCGCGATTCCCGTCTGCGATGTCGGCGTGAAAATCGGAATGGTGGTTTGACTGACCCTCTCTCGTGCCGACATACGCCGGCATGAAGGCCTCAATCGGACACGGACGTTGCGGGCACGGTGTGCGCAGCGACGTCCGCTGCCTGGAGGCAGGGGCTTGCAGGCCGGTTGAGGCAAGGCCGGACGCTGCTGGGGCATCGCGAGCTTTCTGGCGTCGAGCGCTTGAGCGGCGAGGTCGGGTGATGCAGCCACCCGCCGATCATAAATGCATCCTTGTTTGTTGAAGAGCAAGGCGAGCACGAGGAAAGCGATGTCGCCACCCGACGCTCGGATGCCGGGTGGCGACCGGTGTGCGCCAACAACCGGAGAAAGACCGGTGCTTGCTTCGCGGCGATGAGTCGCCGCAACCAACGAACCAATCAGCCGATCGACCTTGTTCGGCGTCCGGCCTTGTCCGGGTGCAGGAAATATTCTTCCCCAGTTTCTATCCCTATGGCTTCGGCGTGCGTCATGCCGAACGCCGCTTTCAACTCGTCGAGTCGTGCCAGTGAACCTGGACCCCATCCGGCACCTGAGCGCTGTCCGGAAGGCGTTCACGCGCACGAAAGGCGACGACTCGGAAATTAAGACATGCACTCTCTCATACTCATCGCGGATGACGCACCGGAAATGTCGTCAACGCTCGATACCTGCCTGACTCGCAACGGGTTTCGAACATTTCAGACCAACACCACCCAGGCCGTGCTTGCCACGCACCTGAACCTGAAGCCGGATCTGGTCATTCTCGACGTCCGTGAACTGCGTGCGGATACCCTGGAAACGCTGGCCAGGCTTCGACGACAAAGCGATACCCCCATCGTCGTCATTTCGGAGTGTGATCTGGACAGGGAGCGGTTGCGCGCACTGCACGCCGGCGCCGACGACTACATCGTCAGGCCGTTCAACCCGGATGTGGTTGTCGCGCGATTGCTCACGATGCTTCGCCGCTCCGGTACGCTCGCGCCCGAGCGCCGTCTAAGGGTTGGAACGCTCGAGATCGATACGGAAAGCTATATGGCGTGCGTGCGAACGTCCTCCGGCGAAGTGCCCGTTTCCGTGACACTCGTCGAATTCCGCTTGCTGGCTCACATGGCCAGGCTGCCGAATCGTGCATTTACGCGCATCGAATTGCTCAACGCGTGCATGACAGACCTGAGCGCATCCACACGCACCGTCGACAGCCACATGAGCCGGCTACGGAAAAAGCTGATGGTCTCGGGAGCGTCGGGCATTTTGGAAAGCGTGCACGGCGTCGGCTATCGTCTTCGAAAACCCGGGTGACGGGGGAGGGCGTCGCTCGTGGTCTGAATCCGTGCAGGTCAGGAAGGATTCGAAGCAGCGAGCCGTGTTTCGCGAACACGGCCCGCTGCGCCGATCAGGCATCGGGCAGTTACTGCGCGACGACCCCGTCGCGAGAAAAAATCAGCCACTTGTCACCAGGCGACGGGAGAGCCGCGGTGTACGTCGTCCCGGTCTGGGTGTGCAGGCGCTGGAACGTCTTTCCATCATCGGCGCTTTGGGCCTGCAACCCGTCGACCCCTACCGCCAATACCGTGGAGCCTCGGGACGCAAGCGCGGTAATGGAATTCTTGGTGTCGAGCGTCGCGCGTGACCACGTATGGCCGTTGTCCTCGCTTCGCATCAACGTGCCGCGAAGCCCGCCGACCAGCAGCACACCGTTGGGAAGTGCCACGCCGCACCAGAACGATCCCTTGTAACCGGTCTCCACGCTTTCCCACGTGTTGCCCTTGTCCCTGGAGATAAGGAGTTGCCCCTTCTCGGCCGTGGCAAAGATCTCGCCATTGCCGTTCGAAAAAAGACCAAACAGATTCAGGTCCGACTTCTTGCCGTTCGGGAGAACGGCTTCCTTTTTTGTCCAGGTCTTGCCGCCGTCATCGGTGACAAGAATGAGCGACCAGAGCCCGACGGCCACGCCGTGGTTGGCATCGATGAAGTGCACGCCGAACAGCGGGCGATCCTCGGTCGTCGCGAGCCGTTGAATCTCCCACGTCTCGCCGCCGTCGGTCGTCTTCAGGATCGCGCCCCAGTGGCCGACCGCCCACCCTGTCCGGGCGTCGATGAAACTGACGGACGTCAGCGTCGAGCTCACGGGGACGGCCTTGGCCTGGCGGTACGTCGCACCGCGGTTGTCGGACAGGAGAATGATGCCGTTCGCACCGACACTCACCACTCGCTGGCCGGCCCACGCGGCATCCAGCACGGCCGACTGGGTCGCGATGCTGGACTGGACGGCCGGAACGGGCTTGAGTTCCGGGGCGGATACCGCGCTTTGCATGCTGCACAGCAGCGTTCCGAAGACGACGATACCCGCCGACACCGAGAGAACCTTACGATATAGGGTCATGGAATCCTCTTCTTCAATGGGCGAGCAGGCCGGGTGCGCGGGCGGGCCGGCGCCGCGGGAAGATGCGCTCGAGCCAGACGGCGAAGGCGGGCAGAACGGTCATGGCCATGACCATGTTGACGATGAACATGAATGCCAGGAGCTTGCCCATATCCGCCTGGAACTTGAGCTCGGAGAATGACCAGGTGGCGACGCCGATCGCAAGCGTGATCGCCGTAAAGATGGTCGCCGTCCCGATCTCGAGGATCGATTGCTCGAGCGCCTTGACGATGCCGACACCGTTGGCGAGATGCAGCTGCAGCCGGTTGTAGATGTAGAACGCGTAGTCGACGCCGATACCCACCGCCAGCACCATCACAGGCAGCGTGGCGACGGTCAGGCCGATCTGCAGTTCCTTCATGAACCAATACCCGATGAACGTGCCGATCGTCAGCGGCAGGCAGCATGCGAGGACGGCACGCAGGTCACGGTACGTGACGAGGACAAGCAACACGATCGTTGTATAGACGTAAAGCATCATCGGCAGTTCGCTGCGCTCGATTTCGTCGTTGACCGCGGCCAGCACGCCGGCGTTTCCGGAGGCGAGCCGGATCTTCACGCCCGGCAGCTTGTTGGTGTCGCGAAAATGCTTCGCGGCGTTGATCACCTGGGTGATCGTGGTCGCCTTGTGGTCCGCCAGATAGATGTTCACCGCGGTCATGCTGCAGTCCTTGCGCATGACGCCGGGCGTGCGGGCCACCTCGCCGGCCAGCGATGAATAGTTGTCGGGATCGATGGGGATCGCGGACATCTTCGGATTGCCTTCGTTGTACCCCTCGTTGTATTGCCGCAGCAACGACGAGAACGAAACGACCGACAATACGCCGGGAACGGCACGCATCGACCAGACGAAGCGATCCTGGTAGGCGCCGACTTCCACGTTGTTGCAAGACTGGGGAGGCGCTTCGAAGACGATGGAAATCCAGTCCAGGCCGACGTCGTAGCTCGACGCAATGGAAACCGAATCCCTGTTGAAGCGGGCGTCGGCACGAAGCTCGGGCGCGCCTGCCTGCAGCGTGCCGACTACGCGGTCGCGACTTTCCCACGCCGCCACGCAGAACACCACGACGGCAGCCAGCAGGATGATCGCTGCATTGCGCGGAATGGCGACTTTTGCGAGGACCCGCAGCACGCGGCCACGACGAGCGGCATGCAGCTCCGCATTCTTTGCATAATTGCCGTCGACCTTGAGCAGGGACGCTGCCAGCGGGAGCATCACCAGATTCGTGACGATCTTGTACGCCACGCCGAGCGAAGCGGTGATCGCGAGCTCGCGGACCATCGGGATCGGAATCAGGATCAGCGTGACGAAGGAAACGAAGGCAGTCACCAGGGCGAGCGTGCCGGGAATCAGCAGCCCGCTGAAGCTGGATCGAGCGGCTTGCTCCACCGACTTCCCGTGCGAGATCTCGCGAACGATGAAATTGATCTGCTGGACGCCGTGTGAAACGCCGATCGCGAACACCAGGAACGGGACCAGCACGCCCAACGGGTCGAGCCCGTAGCCGAGGAGATGCAGCGTGCCGAACTGCCAGACGAGCGAGACGAGCGAGCAGGTCAGCGGCAGGATCGTCAGGCGAACCGAGCGGCAGTACCAGTAGACGGCCAACGCGGTCAGGAGCAGGGCGATCGCGCAGAACTTCAGGACGGACGATGCGCCGTTTGCGATATCACCAATCTGTTTCGCGAAACCGATGATCTGGATCTCATAGTTCGAATCCTCGAACTTCGATCGCAGTTGCGATTCGAGCGCCTGATCGAATGCCACGTAGTCGACCCGTTCACCTTTGGCATCCAGCTCGTTGAGGTCCGCGGTGATCATTGCACTGCTTTGATCGCGCGACACGAGGCTGCCGACGAAACCGCCCTGGGCGGTCGAGCGCGAAATGGCACCGACCGTGTTGCTGTCGAGCTGATCGGGCGTCACGGTGCCGGGGATGAGCGGGTCGGCCCGGAATCCGTCTTCGGTGATCTCGTTGACGAATGAATTCGGAGTCCAGAGCGATTGAACGCTGCTTCGAGACACGTTCGGCAGAAACGTAACTGCCTGGGTGACTTCATACAGGCGCTTCAACGCGGCCGGCGTCCAGATGCTGCCCTTGCGGGCCTTGACGACGACGATCAAACGGTTGGCGCCGAGCAGGTCACCGCGATACTCGTTGAACGTCTGAGTGTATTCGTGGCCAAGCGGAAGCTGCTTCTCGAACCCGGCATCCATACGAAGCTTGACGGCGAAGCAGGCCATGACGACCGTGAAGAGAACCAGAAGCCCCAGAACGAGACGCCTGTGACCGAACAGCGTATTTTCCAGCGAATGAAGAGTTCTTAGCAGCTTGCTGGGTCGGGCTGCGTCGGAAACAGGCGTTTGATTCATATTGACCTCAGAAATTTCGAGATGCGACGATTGCCACGAAGTCCCTGTCACGTAGCGGGTTGGCCAGCGGGTTGGTCGGGCCCATGAAACGGGTGTAGTTCAATCCGACCTGCCAGTTCGCCGGGTTCTGTATGAAGTTCACGTACAGGTTCATGGCCGTCACGCCGCGCATGAACTGGGCATTCACGTTCGGCGTATTGCCGAACAGGCCGTATCGAACGAATATCCCCGGATTGACCTGCCACCCGGGAATGAGGGTGCCGTCGTAAACCCAGTTGAAATCGACGTCAATCCCGCCGGAGTATTTCGTTCCCTGTGCACTACCAGGAGAGTTGAGTGCGCCGGTCGCAAACAAGTCATTGAATTCATTCCCCCACAGAAGCGCACCGGGAGAAATCGGCGACCCGCCGTAGCTCTTGTGAAGCCCGGGATAAGCAATGATCACCGTCTCGGTCGTCAGGGTGGCGGTCTGGGCGCCGAGCAGCTTCAGGAATGCTCCGGAGTTGCCTGGCTGAAGCGAGTAGAGGGTCGTCAGGTGCCACTGGAATCGCTTCTCGTCGACCCAGCAGTTCCCACCTTGCGCGACGCATCCACTGGCCGGATTCAGCGGAACGGCATCGCGCGGGCGGTACGAGAGTTCGGTACCGATCGCCCAGTCGCCCACGGGGAAGTTGGCGCTGACACCGATCATGTGGCGGTCTTCCGGAAATCTGAAGACCGTCCCGCCCGTCGAACTCAGCGAGACTTGCGGGAACTTGTCGTGGTACGCGATCGTGTAGAAGCCGAGATTCAGGTCCGTTCCCGCAGGCTGGTAGCGAATGGAAAAACCATACTGCCCGCCGTTCTTCGGATGGATGGTCGAGACGCCATACGTGTTGTTGCCGGGCCCGACGATCTGATTCGACCAATAGCTGCCAACCGGCGGAAGGTAATTCTGGTTCCAGTTGCTCTGGAAGTACCCTTCGACGTTCACGCCGTGACCCACGCCGGATGCGACGCTCACGATCGGCGCGGGCAGGATGATCTCCTTGACCTGCGCCCCGGGCTGGGACGCGCGATTCACGTCGATCGCATTCGTCGCATTGACCCCGCCGATTTCCCAGATGCTTTCGCCCCAGCTGACGACCTGATTACCCACACGGACGCGTGCAATCTGGTCGCCTACGTTGAACTGCTTGCTGACCCACAGGTCGAGCAGGCGCGGCTTGAAGCGGATGTTTTTCTCGGCATCGGACGGGAGCCCGCCGCTCAGGCTGGGCGCTGGGTTATAGAACAGGTCCTGTCCGCTGGTTGCGCCTGTCGTGCGGGTACCGGAGTAGTCGTATTGCCAGGTGCCGCGCGCCATGAACGTGAGCCCTTGCGACGGCATCTTCAGGACCAACTCGTGGTTGCCCTTGAGATAGCTCGTGAAAGGATCTCCCTTGCCGTAGTTGATGTCGCCCTGATCGGAGAGGCCGCTCAACTGACCGAGCCGGCCACCACCGGTCTGCGCACCGGTGGCCACGTTGTAGGTCGGCGAGACGAGATTGCTGCTCGGCGAGGCAGTTCGAATGCCGACGCCCGCCGATATCGTCGAATCGAAACTGCCTTCGACGTTGCCGATCGTGAACGTGAAGGCGTGCGCGCTGCCGCACCCGACGGCGACAAGCGCCGCGATCGCTGCGCGCACGAACACCACGCTGGAGCGGGGCTGTAATGAGGAGGTGGTAGCCATTTTGTTTCGGCTCCTGTCAACGCTCGCTCAACGCACGGAGATTATCGGCGTTGTAGAAGCTCGGCTTGTAGTGTTGGTCCGCCGACGAGTCGACCGACCACTTTGCGTCCCGTCCGGCCGCGAGCATCGAACCGTCCACGAGGTACCGGCCATCGACGAGGTTGTATTGAGCGAATGCGAGCGTGTCGCAGCTTCCCGTCTCATACACCGGAATGACGTAACCCTCGCGAACCTTCGAGATGTTCCCCTGTGCATCGTAGTCCACCGCGCCGAGGTAGCTCCAGCTGTCTTCGTCGACGTAGAAGAGGCGCTTGGGCGCGGTATGGCGCATACCCTGCTTGACGGTGGCTTCCACGACCCACACGCGATGGAGTTCGTAGCGCCGCTTCGACGGGTTCACGAAGTCAGGGCCGTACGCATCTTCGAATTTGTCTGAGAAGTCGTACATACCGAGGTCGTTATAGGTAACGATCATTTCCTTCTTGCCGAGCAGCTTCCAGGAGAATCGGTCCGTCTGGCCGGAGAACACCAGCGCTTCATCCATGTTGTACTGGTTGTCGAAGCCGATCTGGGGCGCGTCGTACGCATACGACGGCATGCGACGGGTTCGGCGCTGGCCCGGGAAGTAGTAGAAGACTTCGGTCGGCTTGCCGGCATAGGTCGTAAAGATCGCGGCCTGGCCGGCAATGGCCGCCGGCGACTTGTACGCGTAGTAGGCGTTTCCTTCGACCTGATTGACCTTCGCGAACGTCGTGCCGGCCTTGTCACCCCACGGCTGGTAGATCCACGCGTCGGAAACGTTCTTGATCCAGTCGGACGCGCCCTTCCGCGGGGAGACGACGGTGATGATGTCGCGCATCTCGACGCCGGCGCCGCGGTAGTGCAGCTTCGCGTTCCACATCACTTCCGCGCCGGTCTTGGGCGCAGGGAACGGGTAGCCGGGAAGATGGGCATCGGCGAGTTCCGACCCGTCCGCGGACATCTTCGCGAAGCCCGCGTTGTTCTTCGTATTCTCCGCGACGAAATCGGGGACGCCACACGTGCGCCGCGACGGGTACACCGGCATCGTGAAGCCCTTCAGGTTCTTCAACAGTGCAATCTGGCCCGGGTTGAGCTTGTCCGCGTACTTGTCGACGTTGCCGGCGTCGATCGTATACAAGGGTTTGTCGGACTTGTATTTGAAGAAATCCGCGCGGCGCTTGCCGTAACTCCAGCCGGCCCCGACGTTACCTACGGGCGTCCATGCGGGAATGCCGCTCGCGGTGCCGGCGACTTCGGCGCCCGATGGCGTATGAGATGAATCCGTACCTTCCGCGAGCGCGCCGGTCAAAGACATCGCGACTGCGGAAGCGATGACGGACAATTTCGCTGCCGATCGGATGAGCGAAGCAGATTTCTTGAAAGAATGAGTCTTGACCACGGCTATCTCCTTGACCTTGACCAGGTGACGTGCGCCCGCCAAAGGGTTGTGCATAGGTGAATACGGATGAAGGTACCGATAGTCCTGTCCGTTTATTAGCTATGCGAAATGAATTGGGGTGTGCTTGTACTTTGTTTTGTTGAATCACCGAACTCCAGGTCGTCGCTATAACGTAGAAGTTCGTATCGTCCGGCGCCTGGGTTAGGCGCCGGACGGTTTGTCAATACATGCAGCTATTGGGTGCCTACCAGGGCCGGATGCGGCTTGTTCGACCGGGCCGGCTTCGTACGCGCCACTTTTGAACGGCTTCTGGCTTCCGGCTTATGCCGGGACCGACGAGAAGTATTCGGCCGGCTGCGCGTGCCATCCTGCCCAGCGCTTCTCCCAGTAGAGGTTGTGAATCTTCTCGGAGATCGGGCCGGGGCCGTTGCGGTTGCCGAGCGGCTGATCGTCGATTGCGCTGACGGGCATGATCCCGCCTGCCGACGACGAGGTGAATGCTTCGTCAGCCTCGCGCAGCTGGGTCGCCGTGTACTTGCCGATGTTCACCTTGAGGCCGAGCTCGGCGGCGATATCGAAGACGCTCTGGCGCGTGATGCCTAGCAGGCAGCCTTCGGCAGGCGTGAAGAGCTCCCCGTTCTTGATGAAGAACACGTTCGCACCGGCTGCTTCGGTGAGGTTGTCGCTTTCGTCGACGAGAACCGCCCAGTCCTTCTCCTGCGTCATCGCTTCGAACAGCGCGAGCTTCATGTCCATCCAGTGGAAGTTCTTGGCCGTGGGATCGACTGCCTTCGCGGAAATACGGTTGTACAGCTTGCTGATCAGCAGGTTCGAGCCTCGCGTGCGGACCTCATCGTCGGCCTGGAAGAAGAACGGCACGGCAAACGCGAACATGGCGTTCTTCATTGCGCCGCGGTCGCGGCGATCGACGCTCAGCGGGCCGCGGGTGACGCACCACCAGACGTACGCATCCTTCAGGCCGGCGTTGCGCACGAGGTTGTGGAGAATCTCCTTGACCTGCTCGCGATTGAACGGATTCTCGAGGAAGAACTTCGCCGACGACTCTTCCATGCGCGTGAGGTGATCGTCGAGCCGGAAGAAGTTGCCTCGCGAGACGGTGACGACATCGTAGGCCGCGTCGGCGTGCAGGAATCCCGCGTCGACGAGCGGGACGGTCGCTTCGGTGATGGGAACGTAATTGCCGTCACAAAAGGCGCTGCCATCTTCGTAGCGGGGTTCATGCGGAGCGCGAGCATGCAGCGGGTTCTCGTGCATGATCTGCTGGACTTGAATGATTGCCATGGTAATTACCTTTCGCTCCCGAGGGAGTGTTGTCGTTCGATGTTGACGTCAAAAGCGACCGGATCGCGGTGCGCTTCTTTGCGGATTGCTTACTTCCTGGCTATCCGGCGTGAAGTCTGCCATATGACTTGATCAAATGACCGTGTAGTAGAAAGTATTGCTCGAAAAATTCCTTGTCGATGAAGGTTAACCCTCTGTGAGGCCTGCCTGGATACGTGAGCGGCGAGCAGACCTTTGTCTGCCGGCCGTGATGGTCGAATGTCCGTTTCGGCAGACCAAACCGATCCGCCTGGGAAAAGTGGCTTCGGCGTGTCGCGAGCTTCGCCGGAAGCCGCCTCGTGGTTTCGTCTCCATCATCATCGGGTCACACCCGCTGCAGATATTTTGCAGCGGCATGACTGTTCGTTCCCTGAAGCGTCTTACTTTGGCGGGCCGGTGGCAATACTGATTATTACCGAGTCATGTGACTTGGCCAAATGATCAAAAAAGACGATAGTATGGATCCTCCCGGGCGATCCAGAAGACTGAAGACTCGCCCTCGATACCAACTGACATGGAGCGAGCAGATGCCGATTTTCGAAGCAGACCATCTCCGCAAGGCGTTCATAGGCGGCCGTTGGGTAGAGCCTGCGAACGGTGGCGTAGAGCACGACATCATCAACCCGGCGACGGGCGAAGTCTCCGGCGTGTTGCTGTTCTCTGACGAAGCCGATGTGAACCTGGCCGCGGAGGCGGCGCGCGACGCCTTCGCGGCATTCTCGAACACGCCCCTCGTTGAGCGGCTCAAGCTGCTCGAGCGCGTGATCGGTGCATACACCGAGCGGTTGCAGGATATGGCCGACGCAATCACGCTCGAGATGGGCGCGCCGATGGACGCCATCTCTCGCCCGCTTCAGGCGGCGCTGGGGCTCTGGCACCTCCATACGACCCTGGAAGTTGCGAAGCAGTATCCGTTTGAACGAACCCAGGGCACGTCGCGGATCGTCAAGGAGCCGGTGGGGGTGTGCGGGTTGATTACGCCCTGGAACTGGCCGATGAACCAGGTCATGTGCAAGGTGGCGCCGGCGCTGGTGGCGGGTTGCACGATCGTGTTGAAGCCCAGTCAGAATGCACCGTACTCGGCCATCGTTCTTGCCGAGATCCTCGAGAAGGCCGGCGTACCGCCCGGCGTATTCAATCTCGTGCAGGGCGCCGGTCAACGCCTGGGCAGGGCGATTGCATCCAGTCCGCTCTTTGACATGGTGTCGCTGACGGGTTCGACGAGCGCTGGCGTGGAGGTCGCTCAGGCCGCTGCGACGACGATCAAGCGGGTGACGCTGGAGCTGGGCGGCAAGTCGGCGAACATCATTCTGGATAGCGAGAACTTTCAGCAGGGCGTCACGCACGGGGTGCTCCAGATGATGGCCAATTCCGGCCAGACCTGCACCGCGCCATCGCGCATGCTGGTGCCGGCGCATCGGCTCGAAGAGGCGGAGCAGATCGCGGTCGCTGCATGCGGGCAGGTCGTCGTCGGTGATCCGCGCGATCCCGGTACGACCATGGGGCCGATGGCGAACCAGCGCCAGCATCAAAAGGTGCAGGAGATGATCCGGGTGGGAATCGACGAGGGCGCGATGCTTCTATCGGGTGGGCTCGGCAATCCCTCCGGGCTTGAGCGAGGCTACTACGTCAAGCCGACGGTGTTCAGCCGCGTGAACAATCGCATGAAGATTGCAACCGAGGAGATTTTCGGCCCCGTATTGGTGATCATCCCCTATCGGGATGAATCGGACGCCGTCACCATCGCCAACGACTCGCCGTACGGATTGTCCGGCTACGTCTATGGAGACTCGATCGAACAGGCGGAGCGCGTCGCCAGAAAATTGCGGACGGGGATGGTGCATTTGAACGGCGCGGCTGTCGATATCGCGGCGCCGTTCGGTGGGTACAAGCAATCCGGCAATGGACGAGAGTGGGGCTACGCCGGTATCGAGGAGTTCCTGGAGACGAAGTCGATGTTCGGCGCGACGCCGGGCGCCGTCAGCTAGCGGGAATCGACGACGGGCGTCCGGCGGTATGCGGACGTCCGTCTACGGAAAGGTGGCAAGGTCGAAGCGTGCGATGAGGCGGAGCGCTGACGGGGGCTGTCGGGCTGCCGGCTATGGGTGCAATGACGCGCCGTGTCGACGCTCAAGCCTGTACCGTCGAGCTCGAGAGGGAGGTGGCAAACGCCTCCAGCGCTGAACTTGCATGATCCAGGTTCGCCCTGAGCTGGCGGATATTCGTGTCCCCGTGCCAACTGTTCAGCAATCCATCGATCAGGATGATGCTCATTCTGGCGACGGATTCAATCGCGTCATGGTTGACTTGTGGCGCGCACTTGCCGAGGTAAGCGATCGTTCGCTCGATCGTCTGGACATAGGTTTTCAACGCGAAATCGGGGCGATGACGCTCTGCCCACTGGATCAGTTCAGACTGTGCGCGGGCGTACGAGGGATGCTGCACGAGCCATTCGACCATCTTGCGCAGCTGCCATCCGGCGAGTTCGCCGAAAGAATGAATTTTGCTGTCAGCGGGGGCATTCGCTGCGAGAAGGTCGAACAGGGATTCGTAAACCGCATCGAACAGATCGTCCTTGGTATGGAATACATAATGCAGCGATGCCAGAGGGCAGTTTGCGGCTTCAGCGATTCGCCGCGTGGTGGCTCCGGCAACGCCGTGCGCGGCGATGACTTCGACGGCAGCGTCAACAAAATCTTGTCGCCGCAACGCAGCGCGAACTCTTGTCATTGGTAAACTCCGGTACCCGAAAATCCTCTTCCGTTCACGTCATACACAGGTGTAGTGTTTATCCGTGATACATGGTCAAGTGACCATAACGCTCGCGAATTATGTCGGCTTCTTGAAAGTTTGTCCATGAATGAGCCGGGCCACGGGTGCCCTGAATATTCAGTTCGCTTGGTTGAGCTGATTTTGGAAAATGTGATCGATTGACTTGATCATTTGATCGGTAAACGTTAAGCAGACAAAGAAGCGCTGTCGATGGAGGTAAACCCGTGAGCGCGAGAGCGGCAACGTAAGACCGAGGGCCGCCTGCCGGGAGCGTCAGGTTTCGATGCGATTGGAAACGGGCTGCTTGGTCGCAGCCCGTGTGGATTTTCGGCGGTGCCCATCACCTCGCGTCGCACGTGCGCGGCCGGACGCGCACATCGGTTCGTGAAAGCACCTTCGAGCAGCGCTAGCGAGTAGGGCGGCGCACGGGACAAAGCTGAAAATGTCATGCGCCGCGCACCGTGCGGTCATTTAGAATAGGCGACGTGACGCTGCCGCCGTGAGGACACCGGGGAGCCGGTGCCTCGGGGCAGGTGGCAGGAGCTTATTGCTTCCGTACCGACTTGCGAGGGGGCTTGGCGGCAGGGCGAGCGTCCAGAAGCGTCGTCGCATAGGCGGCCAGCATCTTGCTGGCGTGGTCGACATCGGTGGCCAGACGCTTCGAATCTTCCTGGGCAAACCACGAGAAAAGCAGTCCGTCGACCAGGGCAATGCTCAGCCGCGCGATGGCATCCAGCGCCTTGGCATCCGCGCGAGGCTCGGCGGCGGCCAGCATGGAACGGGCACCTTCCTGGGATATGCGAAGGGCGCCAATGGCCATGTCGGGCTGATGTCTGAGCGCCCACGTGTACAACTCTGATTGAGTCTTCGCGTATGCCGGGTTTGCTTCGAACCAGGCCATCACGGAGCGCAGGTTGAACTCCGCCAGTTCCGACAGGGTGCCGTGCTCCGGCGCCTCCGGGCTATCCGAGCGGATCAAGTCGATCAAGGACTCGTAGACCGCGAATAACAGCTCGTCCTTTGAGTGAAAGACGTAGTGCAGGGAAGCCAGTGGGCACCCTGCGGCCTCGGCGATGCGGCGGGTCGTGGCACCCTTCACACCGTGCTCTGCAATCACCGCGACAGTCGCCGCTACGAGGTCCTGGCGGCGGACTTCAGCCCGTACTCTCTGCATTGGCCAGAGCTCCGTTTTATGTCTTCGTCCAAAGGTGCTACCCGTACAGGGTAGTCGAATCCTCGGATATTAGCATGACGATGGACGGCATTTCGCAAGCAACGCAAGGCGTTGTCCTGCACGGATGGTGTGCCGCCATGGCGGCGCGGGAAAAGTCGTTCGCAGGGACGTGTTGCGCGTGATCGCAGCATCGGTGCATCGCGGTGCCCGGCAAACATCACGAAGCCGACGCGACTCGGCAGCCTGCTTCGGGAACCAGGGGCGCACTCATTCATTGGGCATCCGCCCGGCTGATCAAGCGGTGCTCCGTTTGTCTGGCGGCGTTTGCGTTCCGGTTTCGATGCTGCTGTCTCGGGAGATACGCAAATGCGGTGACCGACGTGCGTCCGCGAAAAGGGCAGCCACGCGTCGCGCGGAATGGTCGCAACTGCGTTGGCTTGTACGGTGCCTTCATGAGGTGGCTAATGGAAACTCCGTATTCCAAATGTCCTGTCGAGGCATAAGATTCGTGCCTGTGGATACGTGGTCATTTGATCAAGTCAACTTGTCTGCACCGCTGACGTGACTTTGGGTATCTCTTGGTGCAGCGAAATCCCCGCTCCGGGGCATGTGTTTCGCCACCGGGCGTGTCAGCCGCAATACAGGGAAGGATGATCACTTGAATCGGGTTGGCATGTGCATTGCTTTGCGGTCATATGACCAAGTCTCGTGATCTTGTTTGTTGACTTGAACGATGAATCTCTCCTGGTGGTGTGGTCAACGACAACGATAGGGAATGCGAATGAGCAATTTGATTGCTGTCTTGGGCCTGGGGGCGATGGGGTCTGCAATTGCCACCTCCCTGATTGCGGATGGCGAGAAGGTCGTCGTCTGGAACAGAAAAGCGGAGAAGGCGCAGCGAGTGCTTGAACTGGGCGCACGCGTTGCCGATAGCGCCACGGCAGCCTGCGATCAGGCAGACGTCATCGTCGTCGTGACGGCGACACCGATTGACCTCGCGGCGGACTTCGAGGCGCTGGGCGAGCGGCTGAAAGGGAAAGCGGTGGTCAATCTGGCAACGGGGCGCCCATCCGAGGTCCAGGTACTGGATCAAATCGTGACGGGTGCTGGCGCAAAATTCATCAGCGGAACAATCCAGTGCTTCCCGCCCGATATCGGCCGTGAGAGCGCCGTCATCCTTTTGGGTGGCGACGAGAAGATCTGGAGCGAGGTTGAGCCTCTGCTTCGAAAGATTGCGCCGCAATCCACCTACGTCAGTGCCAGACCCGATGTGCCGAACGTGCTCGATGCAGGGTTGACGGGCACCTTCGTTTTCGGCGCTGGCGCAGCCTTCCTGGAAGGTCTCAGATTCGTGGTGAATTCAGGCATTTCGATCGACGAGATTCGCGACCTGATCCCAACTTATATCGCCGGTCAGACCCACTTCATCGAAGGTCTGTTCGAATCCGTGGCGGCTTCAGACTATCAACCACGAGGCGCAGATCTGGATATATACGCGCGGGCCACCGGACTGTTTCAGCAAGCGCAGGAAGATATCGGGCAGCCGCCTCGAATTCTGAAGGCGCTACGCGAGCGAATCCTGGCGTCCATTGCAGAAGGCAGTGGTGACCGAGGATACGCTGCACTTTTCAATCATTGACACCTGTTGGAGGAAGTACCATGTCGTTGCAACGCCTTTCAAGCGATAGCACTCCTGAAGATCTTGCGAACGCAGTTCGCCAGGATGGTGGAGCGATCGTCAAGAACTTTCTCGATTCCGACTTGCTCGCGCAGATCCAGCGGTCGCTCTTTGACACGCTCCAGTCCGCTCCGAACGGAGTAGACGATTACTTCGCCGGTACACAGACGCGTCGGGTCTCGCGCCTCTTTGCGCGTACCGACTGGATGGCTGAAGTTGCGTTGCATCCGCTCTATCTGGGCGCGGCGCGCAACATCCTGCAGACGCCGATCAAGATCTGGAGCGGCGAAAACCAGGTCGACATCGCTCCCGACATTCAGGTGGGCGTGACGCAAGCCATTCAGATCCTGCCGGGTCAAGGCCTTCAGCCGTTGCATCGTGACGATTCCGTATGGCTTTGGCGGCACCCGAACTATGGGCGCGAGGCCCGGTTCCAGGTCATGGTGGCGGTATCCGACTTTACGGCGGCAAACGGCGCCACGCTTGTCATTCCGGGTAGCCACAAGTGGGACGACGAGCGCATGCCCAAGCAGGAGGAAGCCGTTTCCGCGGAAATGTCCGCCGGCGATGCGCTGTTCTTCATCGGCTCCACCTATCACGGGGGCGGAAAGAACACCAGCGATGCACCGCGCACCGGCCTGACGATGTCGTATGACCTGGCCATCCTCCGGCAGGAAGAAAACCAGTACCTCACGTTGCCCATCGAGCGCGTGAAGCGCTATCCGGAAGAACTGCAGCGCCTGCTCGGCTGGACGTACGGCACGACTTTTGCCGGCTTCGTCGAGCGTAACGGTCAAATGTCGGATCCGAATGACCTGTTGAAAATGAAGGATTTCCTCGAGGTCGGGCACTTCGATTAACGGTCGGGATGGGTGATGGGATCCTGGCCCGGTTTTCACACGGAAATCGGGTGATTCCATCACCTGAAGGCATCGTAGTCGGTCGACGGGATGCAATAGGTCGGTGAAGAACGGGCAATTGTGAAATTGCGATTTTTCGGTTGGATGAAGCAGTCTTCGAAACAGTGCCAGTATGGATGCGAGCAAGAGGGCGATTCGATGCCTCGTCGCGATTTCGCATTCGTGCAAACGACAAGGAGTCGATCGTGAATTACGAAATCAAGGGAATCCGAAAAATCGCGCTGCTTTATACAGGGGCCGTGGTCTGGACGCCCACCTACCTGCTTCCGTTCAACATCGAAGAATCGATGGCCCGGTTCGGACTGTCAGAAAGCACCGCTGGATGGCTTGCGTCCGCGGTACTGCTCTGTCTTGCGCTTTCCATCATCATTTTCGGTCGTCACATGGCGACGTTGAACAAGAGAACGGGGGCGCTCGCTGCGGCAGCGCTTGCCGTTCTGTCGACGTGTGCGATGTTTTCGCATAATTTTTATGTATTCGTCGCTGCGAAACTGGTTCTCGGCGCCGCCTTGGGCGTCAGCTGTGTTTGCGCGTACGGGGTGATTGCACACGTCAAACACCCGGAGAAGGTCGCGGCTCAAGTCGCTGTCGCGATGGCCATCATATTTTCCTGTGCGATGTACGTCGTCCCGATCGTGAATGTGAAGATGGGCAATATCGGTGTGGATGCCGTCCAGCTTGCCGTTGTCGCGGTGGCGCTGTTTTTCGGCGCGTTCATGCATCCTGCCATCAACGCAAGCGAGGAAAAGGTCGCGAAGGACGCCATCAAATCCAGTGACGTCCGAGGGATTCTGATCAGCGCATTCTTCATCTACGTCTCGCAGACGGCCCTCATGGGATTCGCCGCAGAGGTCGCTGCAACCCGAGGCGTTGAAGCGGAGCAACTCGGCATGCTGTTCATGGTCAATGCGGCCTTCCAGTTGCCGGTGGGGGTAGCGGTCAACTGGCTGGGCGATCGTTTTGGCCTGTTCAAACCGATCGCCTTTGGGCTCGCGCTGCTGATCGTATGCAGCCTGGGCATGTATTGCGTGGGCGGCAGGTGGGCGTTTCTCGTGTCGACTGCCCTCATCAGTGCCGGTGCGACGCTGGTTGCCCCTTATATGGTGGGGGCACTTTCACAAATGGATGCCAGCGGAAGAAGCACCGCGACCTGTGCGTCGGCAATCAATCTTGGCCTGGCGGTGGGCCCCGCGATCGCCGGCATGGTGTTCAGCGCGGCCGGCTTGCGTGCGGTCGGCTGGCTGTCCGTCGGGTTGCTGGTGGTGCCGATCTTTCTGACCAGCGTGGCGATCCGTCAGCTCAGGTCGCGACATTCCGAGGCAGCTATCGCTTGACGCGTGAGGCGAAGCGATCAGCTTGCCGCGCGAACGCGCCCCGGCCCTTGCGGGTGCCCGAGGCGGCGCCGGCCGCCTGACATGCCGGTGCGAAACCAACCTGTGCCGGTCTCGTCTTCTCGCGTCGAGAGGTGATGCCAAGTGGGTATCGACGTTGGCAAGCGCGATGGTTACTCAAATTCTTGACGATCATTGGAATGTGTCATGGAACTCAAATTTTATCTTTATTGCCTTGCCGATCTTGCGTTGATAACGACTTCACTCGTCTATGGCGTGAAGCTTCTCAAGCGGCGCAACGGCCTGCTCGGATTCGAGTGGCTGGTGACGACGTTCTCGGCATCGAATTTGATGCTCAATGCGCTGACCGGCGAGCACGCATTTCTCAGTACCTCGCTTTTTTGCGATGCATTTTCCAGAGGTTTCGGCGTACCTGTCATCACTATCGTTGGCATGATGGCTGTTACGCACCGACATAAACCATCGATTTTCACTGACGTCTTGTATGTGGTGGGCGCGCTGGCGGGAACCGTCGTTGTGTGGACGGCAGACTTCATGGTTGAGCCCAAGCCGTATTTCTATCTGGTGATGTGGTCCTTGTTCTCGGTGTATCTCGTGTACGTCGTCGGGAAGCTGCTGCGAATTGGCGACAAGCGCAACGCAGTGAGTGTGATCGTGGCACTGGTCGCCACGCAGATTATTGCGAGCACCTATGACTTCTACCCTATACCTGGTGACCATGATCACATGATCTTCTATATCTTCGCGTTGCTTTCCTGGTCTTACCTGTCCGTCTCGCTGTATTACGCCTATTGCGCGCTGGAGCGCGCGCAGGAAAAAGCAACGAACCTCAATCGACGCTACACCATTGGCAGCCTGGAACGAAATCCGCAGTGATTGCCGCACGGCCAGCGGAATGCCGTTGGATCTTCATGCGGGAAAACGGAGATGGCTACTTCAATCGTGAGCTATCCCGCCGTGGAGGGGGCCATTTGATTGCGAGCAATATCTTGCCACCCACGCCGCGCTCTTACGGGCAGCGTGGGGCGAATTTGGCCTGCAGTCGGTGGAGGTTCTGTTTCCGGTGTCAGGTCTGCGGCCCTTCGGCTGCGGAACGGGATACGGGTCGGGTTGTATCTAACCCCGGTCCGCGAGCGGCTTCCTGAAACATTCAAACACGGCGGCCAGCTCATGTTGACCGTGGCCCTTGGCGACGGCCTGCTGGAGTCGCGCCAATACTTCCTGCGGGTAGCTGCTGTCCGTGCCACTTTCCTGGCTGAACGCCACCAGCTGTCCGATACCCGCGGCCCAACTGTCCAGGGTGGCCTGCGACCCTGAGTAATTCCCTTTCTTGATCATCTGTACGCACGTCTGAAGCGTATCCTCGACGAAGGGACGACGCGCCAAGGCAAGTGACAAGTAGGTGTCGAGGGAGATGCCTTCGGCGTCACACACGGCGGCGCCGTAGAGAAACCCGAGCGCGGCCCCCAGGGAGAACGAACCCACAACTGCGCCATCGAGAATGGCGGCATTCTCGAATCGCTCCCCAACGAACAACGCATGTCCACTCAGGTTCGCCAGGGCAGGTCGCAGGGCTTCGAAGGTCGAACGCGAGCCGGCATACAGAATCGATCCGTCCGGCGTGCCGATATCCTTGGGGTAGCAGCCGATGGTGCCGTCCAGGTAAGCCACGCCGTGTTCCTTGGCCCATTCCGCAGCATCTCGCGCGTCCTCCGGCGTGCCCGTCGTGAGCTGGATGATCGTTTTGCCTTTGAGACGGGCCGCGACGTCCGGCGTGCGCAGCAACGAGTCGGACGCGCCATAGTCGAGTACGCAAACGATCACGGCCTGACTCGCATCGATCGCCTCCGCGGCTGAGTGTGCGACCTGGGCGCCAACCTCGCCAAGCGCCGCGGACTTGCTCGCCGTGCGGTTCCAGACGGTGACGCGATGATTGGCGGCAAGCAATGCCTTGGCCAGGGCCGCTCCCATTGCGCCGAGACCAATGACGGATATTGCCTGCGCCGTTACGGTATTTGCCATCACAAAACTCCTTCGAATCGGGTATATGAAACTTCAGAAGAGGACTTGCTTTGCACAGCGAGGAACAGGGGTGCCCGCCGTCGACCGCCACCGATCGCATGTGGCAGGAACCTGTCGTTGCCCTGCCTGCTTGCCCGGCAGCCGCGTCGAGATGCGCTCGATCAGCACCCTGCCGTAGTCGGTCTTCCACATCGCATCGGTCGACTCGGCGCCGATGAAGCGTGGTTCGATCGCGTTGGCGGATGCGGTGGATCCTGGATGGTTTCACGCGAGAAGTGCCATCCATCGACGTCGGGCAACGACGGATCAATCCGCGACGAATGCTTTAACCTGCGTGGGTTCGAGACGTTGGATGAAGCCACGACGATCATCGAGGCATGGCCCCTGAATGACCTGCCAACGATGGTTATCCTGGCTCTTCTCCGAAAGAAGCAGCACCAGCCGAATTCGCCTTTCAGCTGGTGCCTTGGTCGGATCCGGCTGGATCCGAAATGCTGTAAAGCGCGCTCCAGATCTGGCGCGGAAAACCCGTGCCGATCAAGCGCATCCGGCATTAACGCTGTACGGTGTCCAGAATATCCAGGCGGCTCACTGCAATCGCCTTCTGCTTGATCGCGCCAAATGCCACTTCGGTCGCCTCGAGCGTACGTGCGATGTCGTCGTCGGTGTGGCTCGCCGTGAAGAACATGTTGTGCCACGGGTGGAGATAGGCGCCATTCTTGATGACCTCCGAAGCCCACGCCCGGCCGCGCGACACGAGCTCGTCGTCACCCGCGAAAAGCATCTGGGGCATGACGCTAGGCCCGGTCTGCTTGAGTTCGAAGCCATGCCGCTCGGCTTGCTCGGCGATGCCGGCGCGCAGCTTGTCCGCCAACCGCTTGGTGTGTTCGAGGTAGTCCGTTTCTCGTACCAGGCGCAGCGTTTCGATCGCCGCGGCCATCGGCACAGCCGAGAGCCAGTAGGAGCCGGTGACGAAAACGTTCGTCGCAGCCTCTCGTGCCTTGTCCGAACCGAGCACCGCAGCGATCGCATAGCCGCCGCCGATGGCCTTGCCCCAGCAGCTGAGGTCCGGGTGCACGCCCCAGTCCGACCATGAACAGTCGCGCGACAGGCGCAGCCCCGTGCGGACCTCATCGACGACCAGAAGCGCTTCCTGCTCGTCCGCGAGGCGACGGCACTCCTTCGCGTATTCGATCGACGGGAAAAACTGATCGTAGAGCACTTCGTGCCGGAACGGCGTAGCGTAGATGGCCGCTACGTCACCGTCGACGCTCTTGACGGCGGCATTGAGGCTCTCGATATCGTTGTACTCGAAGTAGACGATGTGAGCCCGGTCTTCCTTGGTAATCCCCGTCGTATAGGGCACGTTCCACGGGGACGCACCATGGTATGTGCCGCGCGCAACGAGAATCTTCCGCTTCTCGCGATAGGCGCGCGAGATCACCATGGCCATCGAGGTGGCGTCCGAGCCGTTCTTGCAGAACATCGCCCAATCGGCGTGGCTGACCTGTTGAGTGAGCGCCTCGGCAAGCTGAACCATCACCTCGCTGGGACCCGTTGCCGTGTCGATCTTCTGCAACTGGAGGGCGGCGGCCTGCTCGATCCGCTCGTTGCCGTAGCCGAACAGATTCGTGCCGTAGCCACACACGTAGTCGATGTACTTGTTGCCGTCGACGTCCCAGAGGTGGGTGCCTTTCGCTTTTGCAAAGTACAGCGGGAAATCTTCCGTCAGATACTTGACGCTCTGGTGACCGTACATCCCGCCCGGGATGACCTTTTCGGCTCTTGCGAACCACTCGTTCTTCTTTGCCAGCCTGTCCATGCTCGACTCCTTGTGAAAAATTCGTTCTCGGAACGTCAGACCCGATATCGAGTCTTTTGACTGAGTCATTTGACCAAGTAATCAGGCCCCGGGAATTTCGGGGAATGCAGCTTCTGAAATCTCGCGTCTGATCGTTGGATCGACGCACCGTATCGCCTTGCGTCGTGAATGCAGCTTCACTGCGTCGCGCGCTTGAGCGTCTGTCGGCGCCTCACTGGAATTGGTCATTTGACCAAGTCCAGTGTCTATAAATGTCGCCCAGACGGAAATTGGCGTTTTCCACTAGTCCCGCACAGCCGTGGACCGACGTCACGCTCGGCATGCAACGGCGATGGGGGAGGAGGCGAGTTGAGCGGCGCCAGTTCTCCGGCGTGCGCTGTGCGGCGTCGCTATCTGATCCGCATAATGAAAATCCCCGCTCAACCTTCAAGCGGGGATGCCGGGTGATCAAGGTGGGGCGGAGGGCTGGGAGGGGCGGCGGTGTACTTCCGCCAGAAGATTTCGCAGCGCGAGATCGTGGTGCGTACGGGCGTGTTCAGACGCACGGTACGCGCATGGCAGGGGCAGACTGATCTACGCAGTCGGAAGTAACCGCAGCGCGCGGGCCCGCGCGTCCTCGACGCATGGACCCACTAACTGTTGGGCTGGTTCGAGACCGAAAGCTGCCGACCGAAGCGCGAGCAATGCGCTCCGCGGATCGTGTTCGATACGATCCGCGCGCAAGGCAACGCCGGCGTGTTCGATCTTTCCAGGCGGAGCCTATTGGCTCGAGTCGTAGTGCTCGATATGGTAGAGGACCATGAATCCCGGGCTCAATACAAGAAGGATTCCGGCAACGAGAGAGATTGCGACAAATAAACGCTTCACCATGATCACGCTCCTGAGTTGGATGAGGTGCAATAGAAAGTCGATTCTTGGGGACCATCCCCGGAAAGGCGCGCAATCTCCGCATTGACCTCGAGATTGCCTTGGGCAACGCCGGACGAAGGAGCCATCTCGCCGCCGCGGTTTTACGCCTCGTCGAGGCGTTGGGCGAGCGGGTGAGCGACCTGGTCGCCGGTCACGATCGCAACGCGATTCGTCAGGTCGATCTTCATGGGGTGTCTCGCGGGTGGTGATTCTGTCGTGGCTCGCGCATGTGCATCACGGAATCCGGGGAGGGGGATCAACCCGCCCGGACCGACGCATGCCTCTGTTCCTGGCTTAAAGACCGAGGTGCGTTGCGATATCGTCGTAGTCGACTTGCCACAGGCCCGGCGTGCCAGCGGGATATTGCGAGCGGAAGCCGATGATTCGCTGAACGCGTTTCGACAGGCGTCGCACGGTGTCCATGTCCACGATGAAGGGATACGCTTCCTCCGGCGTCAGGTAGGACGGTTGCATCGGAATCGTGAGCCCGCGTCGGCGCTCGTTCTTCGTCACATTCGCGCCGCCACCGTGGATCACCTTTCCGCTGAACAGCAACGCGTCGCCGGCGTCCATCTCGGCGGCAATGGTCATTTCGGGCGTCCCCTTGCTGTCGAAGTAGTCCTCGTCCCAGTTCTGGCTCCCCGGAATGATTCGGGTGGCGCCGTTTTCCTCGGTGAAGCGCGTCAGCGCAATCATGAGGTTGGTGAACACCGTGGGCCCGTTGACTCCGAGCGCGCACAGGGGCGGAAAATTGCCGACATCGCGATGCAGCATCTGTGCCGTGTTGCCCGGGCCGATGTCGATGACCTGGGCGGTCGAAAGCCACCAGTCTCCGGACTCTTCACGGTAGAGCACCTCGCCGAGTTCATGAAAGAGTTGGTCGTCCAGCACGTCTCCGAAAGTCTTGCTGTGCGTGACCATGTTCGTCAGGCGCTTCGTATAGGTGCCGTGGAATTCCTTGATCAGTTCGTTTTCGTGCGACGACCCCTCGCGAAGCCGCTCGAGCGGAGCATCGACCTCGCGGTTGATGTTCGCGACCTGCTCCTGGGTCAGATAATTCTTGATCCGGACGCCGCCGTATTGATTCATGAGCGACACGATCTCTTGTGCGCTGGTTTGCTTGGAGACGGTAGGGAGGGAGCCCTGAATGTTCTGAATGTTTGCGTTCATGTTTGCCTCAAAGTTGCGTGGACGGGTAAATCAGACACGGCGTCACGTTCTGATTCGGGGGGGATCCAGACATCAATTCGAATGTTTGACTGAGTCATGTGACTATGTATGCCTTCGCTTTCTGCCATACGTTCCTTTCACGCCAGTTGACGGAACGCGCACGTTCTTCCCGACGTTACCGCGACCTCTGGGTGATCCAGTACCTGTTTCCAGGGGCGGCAGAGGTGGAGCTATTCGTGGGTGTTTCCGGTGAGCTGGCGTATTCGTGACAAATCAGGTCAAATGACCAAGTCGTATGATCGAGGAAGTTAACATGGCGTTTTTCGACGGTCGATCATGGTTAACCCGTCGCACATGACCGGGCAGGAGCACGCACGCAAATTCGCTGGAACGCACAACGCATCCAGAAAAGCGGCGCGTCGGAACCTACATGTGTTCGACGCGTACCTCGACTGAATCCCTGGGCACGGTCAATCGCGTGCGGCCAAGCAGCGCGTCCGCGGGCGCGGCTCCGTCCGGGTTCAACGGCTTCACTTTGTTGAACGTAACGGAAAAGTATTCCGGTGTGACGGTGGCCGACGCATAACCCTGCGCGTCGTGGTCGGCGTGGCACAGATCGGGGTTGTTCGCCGTCAGGAAGCTATCGAGTCTGGCAGGCGTCGCCGCGATCGACGCGAGCGGCGTACCGTTCCATGCGGCGTTCAGATAGGAATAGAAGGACGTGCTGCTGATGCCGGCGCAGACGAAATCGACGATGACCGGCACCCCGGTCGCGGGATCGGGATCGTCCCGCACGACGCCGCACTGAAATGCATGCAGGTCTCCGGTGATCGCGACGACGTTATGGACCCCGTGCTCCCTCAAGTAAGCGAGCAGTTCGTGCTTGTGCGCGGGATAACCGTCCCATGCGTCGCAATCGACCACGAGGCGGGCCGCCGGTGTCTTGGGGGCACTTGGCATCGCGAACCACAGACGGTTCAACATCACCTCGTTGCCCCATACCTTCCAGGTTGCCGGCGAGCCCTTCATCGCGGCTTTCCACCATTGTGTCTGTTCCGGACCGAGCATCGACGGCGGGCGGCCCAGCTGCCGGGTTTCTCGCGCCTCGTCACGTTGCAGCACATCCTGCTTGACGAAGTAGCGCGAGCCGGCTGCGTCGTCCCCATGCACCGGGTCGTGCCCGCGCGAGCGCGCGACAGCCGCCTCGCTCACGACGTGGTCGTCGCGATACAGCCGCTCGTCCGTCATCACGAGGTGCATCAGCATGCCGAAACGAAAGTCACGGTAAATGCGAATGTTCGTGTATGACGGATTGTCCGGCTCGAAGCGCACATCGCCCCAATCCACCGGCATGTACTCGGCCCACGCGCGACTGGCGCTGCGGCGCCGCCGGGTTTCCTGCCGCTCCTCGTTGGTGTAGACCTGATGGTCCTGCCAACAGTCGTCGGAAAATTCGTGGTCGTCCCAGATCGCAATCATCGGCAGGCGCTGGTGCAGCGTCTGCAAGCGCGGATCGGTACGATAAGTGCGATAGAGCGTCCGGTAGTCTTCGAGCGAATCGGCATACGCGCGGCCATCCGCGAGCCGCTTGCCGCCGGGCAGGTGCAGCGGAGGATGCGCGGGCTCGGCACGGCCGGAGGGAGAGGTCCCGACCGTTTCATAGATGTAGTCACCCACGTGCACGACGAAATCGAGATCGCGTTCGTCGGCCAGCAGCGTCATCGCTTGCCAGTGGTTCACGCTCCAGTCCTGACAGGTGAGCCACGCGAAGCGAACCTGTTCGTTGGCCTCGTGTGCGTCCGGCGCCGTGCGCGCGACTCCCGTCATGCTGAGGTCGTCGCCAGCGACGAACCGGTAGTGGTAGGTGGTCTTCGGCGAGAGGGCTGTCACCTTCGCTCGCACGGTGAAGTCGTAGGTGGCCAGCGCCCGCAGCGGTACGCTGGCGACGAGCGTCGAGAAATCCGGCAGCGTCGATACTTCGAGTCGTAACGGTACCGCGCGCGCGACACCTTTTGCATCGTGCTGCATGCCGCTGGATGCCGGCACGCATCGCGTCCAGAACACGATGGAGCGATCGCGCGGATCACCGCTTGCGACACCTTGCGGGAATCGATGGAGGGTCTCGCGCGCGGGGCTGCCCGGCAGGGCCGCCGGTGAAACGTCGTGCGTGACGGCGGCCGTGGCAGCCGCAATGGTAAAAAAAGCCGACGACTTGAGGAAATGGCGACGATCCATTGATCCTCCCGATCGACATCCCGCGGATGCGGGAAGCACGGCAGCAGGCGTTTGCTTCTTGCGCTCGACAAGCGTGCCACTGCAGCACGGCGCGAGCAGGTAGAGCAGTCGATCCGGAACGTTACTGCGAAGATCGGCGCCTGAAAAGTCGTGGGAACCCGATTTCGAGCTCACGCACGCTACCTGGCGGCGGGCTCCTTTTCGGCAATCCGTCGAAGTTCCTGCACATGTAGCGGATCGTCCCGAAATCCGACTCCGCGGCATCTGTCCGCTGCTCGCACAAGTGCTCGGAAAGGCGAACGTGACTGCACGTCGATATCATCAGACAAGCCCATTCGAAGCGCGTTCAGGAACACGAATTGCTCGATACGGTGTAGCAAACTCGGGGAGTGAGCAATGCACATCAGCCACACCGTCGGCAAGGCGGCCGCGTGGCTTGCCGTTATCGTCACGCTGGCGCTTGCAGCGCTGGTCGTCTTCATGGTGACGTTCGACTGGAATCGAGCCCGGCCGTGGGTCGATGACACGGTATCGGACGCGATCGGACGGCAGTTCGCCATCAATGGCGATCTGCGTATCGGGTGGCGTCGTCCCGTGAGCGAGCAGGGCTGGCGTGCATGGGTGCCATGGCCGCGATTCAGCGCACACAATGTCACGATCGCCAACCCGGACTGGGCGCGCACGAAGAATTTCGTCACGCTGGACGTGATCAGCTTCGAAGTCGAGGCGCTGCCGCTGATGGCACGCCACATCGTGATTCCGGCAATCGATCTGGTCAATCCGTCCGTCGACCTCGAACGCCTCAGGGACGGGCGAGTCAACTGGACGCTCAAGCTCAAGGAGCCCGCGCAGCCGGGCCGATGGACGCTCGACCTGCACGAGATCGCGTTTGCCCAAGGCAATCTCGGCTACTACGACCAGCAAAAGCAATTCGATCTGAGCGCCGTGATCGACACGCTTGGCCAGTCGATCCCGTTCGGCGCGGTGATGAAGCAGCAGGAGGCGCTGGCGCATCACGAATCGGCACAGGCCGTCGGGCCGGCAGGTCAAAAGAAGCTCGCGGCCCAGGCGCACGCGGGTCCGGCGCAACCGGTGGTTCCTGCGTCGGGTGCCGAAGCGGCGTCACGCGCGTCGGCAGCGGCTTCGCAGGCGTTGGCCGCTGCTTCGCATGCCGCAGCGATGAATTCCGGCACCGCAATCGCCTCGGCTGCATCAGGCCCGCTGGCGGCGTCGAGCGCACCCGCACCCGCACCCGCACCCGCAGCTGCCGCGTCGGGCACAACGGCTTCGGTGGCATCGAGCGCACCCGCATCCGCAGCTGCCGCGTCGGGCGCAACGGCCTCGACGACAACGAGCGCATCGGCGGCCGCAGCGCCCACGGCATCTGCCACCGTTGGCACTTACACGATCGGCTGGACCGTCAAGGGGACCTACAAGAAGGGGCAGGTCGTCGGCACCGGCAAGATCGGCAATTTGCTGGAGCTGCAGGGCACGCAACGCCCGTTTCCGGTTCAGGCCGATTTGCGCTTCGGCGATACGCACCTGGCGCTCGTCGGCACGCTGACCGATCCGTCCCACCTGGCAGCGGTGGATCTCCGATTGTGGCTCGCGGGCGCCAGCATGGCCCACCTGTATGAAGTCACGGGCATCACGCTACCCGAAACCCCTCCTTATGCGACCGACGGCCGACTGGTCGGCCAGTTCCGGGCGTCCGGCAACGTCTTCAAGTACGAGGACTTCACGGGACGCGTGGGCGGCAGCGATCTCGGCGGCACGCTGGTGTACGTCTCGCGCGAGCCGAGGCCGCTCTTGTCCGGTACGCTGGTGTCGAATCTGCTGCAGTTCTCCGACCTAGCACCGCTTATCGGCGCCGACACGAATGCCAGCAAGGCGCGGCGGGGCGCCGCCGTCGCGCAGCCCGCGAACAAGGCGTTGCCGGTCGAGCCATTCCGCACGGACCGCTGGAAGAAGATCGATGCCGACGTTCGATTCACCGTGCGGCGCATCGTCAAGACGGCGAGCTTGCCGATCACCGACCTGTCGACCCACGTCGTGATGCATGACGGTGTGCTGACGCTCAACCCGCTGAACTTCGGTGTCGCAGGCGGTACGCTTGCCTCGAACATTCACCTGGACGGCAGCGGCGTGCCGCTCAAGGGGCGGTTCACGCTGCAGGCGCGACATCTGAAACTCAAGCAACTGTTCCCGACATTCCAGGTGATGCAAACGGCGCTCGGCGAGATCAACGGCGATGCCGCGTTGTCGGCCACCGGCAATTCGCCGGCCGCACTCGCAGCGACTTCCAACGGGGAAGTGAAGACATTGGTGACCGACGGCACGGTGAGCCTGTTGCTGATGGAAGCCGCCGGGCTGAATGTGGCAAACGTGGTGTACGAGAAATTGTTCGGCACACGCGACGTCAAGATCAATTGTGGCGTGGCCGACTTCGTGGTCACCATTGGCGTGCTCGACTCGCGCGTATTCGCGCTCGACACCGAGGATGCGGTGATCGGAATCGACGGTAACGTGAACCTGCGGGACGAGACCATGAACCTGACGGTCCATCCCCATACCAAGGGCTTCCGGATCATCTCTCTACGCTCGCCGCTGTATGTCACCGGATCCTTCAAGCAACCGCACGTCGGCGTCAAGCCTAGGGCACTGATCGCGCGTGGCGGGGCAGCGATCGGGCTGGGCTTGCTGAATCCGCTCGCCAGCGTGCTCGCGTTGTTGCAGCCGGGCCGCAATCGCCCGTTGCCGTGCCAGCAGATGCTGGCCGACATGGAGCAGCACCCGACGGCGCCACCGCCGGGCGTCCGGGAGAAGACGAAGGCGGCGCCGGCGTACATGAATGCGCCGCCGCCGGCTTCTGCAGCTTCGGAGCCGGCTGGTGCCGAACCCAGGCATGCGGAGTGAGCGAGAGCCTCGTGCAACTACCAAGTTGCCGCAATATTCCCTTTGTGATCAAATGACCATATCAATTGACTAATTTGAGTGTGGCCTCCCCTCGACTCGGAAGTCGGGTCTCGGGGGGCATGAATTTGCCTGCCAGGCCGGGTGCAATGGAGTCCGATGGGCGGGAGGTGCCAGGTTGAGCAGTGGATTTTCGGGAATGGATCTGGTGGTACTCAATGCGAAACCCCTGATTGGGCGGGTGCCCGCCATTGCTGAAAATCCCTGCAACGGCGTGTGCCGGGTCGGAAGTCACCAACATTTCGGTTGCTTCGGCTAACGAAGAACAAGATGGGGGCCGTCGCATGTCAACCGCACGCCGATAGCGTGATCTCGGACGCCCCCGACTGCCGGTCTACCACGCAGCCATATCGCTGCGACGAGGGATGAATCTCGCGTGGTTCGAGGCGCCCCGGCTTGTTCACGCGCGCGATGAGGGGATTGGCGTCGCGCAATCATTAAAACGGGACAGAGGAGATTGGGTATGGAAAAGATCTGGCTTGATGCCTATCCGCCGGAGGTTCCGGCAGAGATTGATTCCAGCGCGTATCGAAACATCACTGCATTGATTGAACAGAGCTTCAGCAAGTTTCACGCGAATCCGGCGTTTGCGTGCGACGGAAAGCAGATCACCTATGGCGAGCTCGACACGATGTCTCGATCACTGGCCGCGTGGCTGCAATCACGGGGGCTCGAGCGTGGTGCGCGCGTCGCCATCATGATGCCGAATGTGTTGCATTACCCGATCTCGATTTGTGCGGTCCTGCGCGCCGGCTACGTTGTCGTCAACGTCAATCCGCTCTATACACCCCGCGAGCTGCAACATCAGCTGAATGACAGTGGCGCGGAGGCGATCGTCATTCTCGACGGCTGCACCGCAACGCTGGATGCAATCATTGCGCACACGCAGGTGAAGCATGTTCTGGTTGCCGCGCAGGGCAGCGCTTGCGCCGAAGAACAGAAGCCGAGCCCGCATGCGACATTTGACGACGCGATTGCGGAGGGAAGTCGGGGCAAATTCATACCGGCTTCCCAGTCGCCGGATGATGTCGCTTTTCTCCAATATACGGGCGGGACAACCGGTGTGTCGAAAGGCGCGACGCTGCTGCATCGGAACATCGTCGCGAATGTACTGCAGACGGACGTCTGGCTCAAGCCCGCTCGCGGTTGGCGCCCTGACGTGACGCAGTTCATCACGGTGGCGGCACTTCCGATCTATCACATCTTTGCACTCAACGTTTGCTGCCTGCTGACGATGCACACGGGCGGGCTTTGCGTACTGGTGCCGAATCCGCGGGACATCGGCGGGATGATCAGGTCGCTCGCCGGATACAAGGTCACGAGCTTTCCGGGCGTCAACACGCTCTTCAACGTGATGCTCCATCATCCCGAATTCTCGCGGCTCGATTTCTCCAATCTGCTGCTGGCCAACGGCGGCGGGATGGCCACGCAAGAAGCCGTCGCAAGGCGCTGGAAGGAGATGACCGGCGCGCCGATCGTCGACGGATACGGGCTGTCCGAGACATCACCCTGCGTCGCGATCAATCCCGTGGCACGCGGTGACTTCAACGGCACGATTGGCTTGCCGTTGCCCTCCACCGAAGTGTCGATCCGGGACGACGACGGCAAGGAGTTGCCGCCCGGCGAAGCCGGCGAGCTGTGCATTCGTGGTCCGCAGGTGATGGCAGGTTACTGGCAGCGGCCGGACGAGACCGCGAAGGTGATGACCGCGGACGGCTTCTTCAGATCGGGCGACATTGCGTCGATCTCCGAGGATGGATTCGTGCGAATCGTCGACCGCAAGAAGGACATGATCCTCGTGTCGGGTTTCAACGTCTACCCGAACGAGATCGAAGAGGTCGTTGCCAACCACCCTGGCGTATTCGAGGTCGCGGCCATCGGCGTACCCGACGAGCATTCCGGAGAGGCCGTCAAGCTGTTCGTGGTCAGGAAAGATCCGGAGCTGACGTTCGAAGACCTGATGGCGTTCTGTAAAGGCCAGCTGACTGGTTACAAGCGTCCGAAAAGCATCGAGTTTCGCGACAGCCTGCCAAAGAGCAACGTCGGGAAGATCCTTCGGCGCGAGTTGCGGGTGCTGAACAATTGACGTGATCGACCGAGGCGATGCCGGAAGGTCGAGCGGCCCGCATCACAAGGCTCCGAGCGGGCACGCGAATGGCGCGACGGGAAAAGTCCGTCGCGCGCCGGCGCCCGGTGCGATGGTGCATCAGGCGCGTTTGCGCCACAAGGTCGGCGACAGCAGCCATGTCCATCCCCGTCGCTTTCCTCTGGCAGGCGTCTTCCACGCATATCCTGGAGGACGCGCCCGGTACCCCGATTTCAGCCGTCATCAAACGACGGTAGGGGAGTGAGGCAAAAGGGATACCCCGCTCAACCTTCGGGCAGGGCTACAGGGGCAATCAAGGTGGCGATGCTGGCCGGGATTTGGCGCCGCACTTCCGCCAGAAGGTTTCGTCGCGCGAGCTCGCGTGTCACGACATATGGGCCAACGCGCTGCCGAGCCGGTTCAAGTCGAAACCTGTCGACCGAAGCACGAACGGCACGCCGTGCGGTTCGTGTTCGGCAAGCATCCCTGGAGAGGTGTGCAATGCCCGCATTAGCGGGGCTGTCGCCCCATTCGTTCTACAGGCAAAGGCGCGTTCCGTCAGACAACTTCGAACAAACCGGCTGCGCCCATTCCGCCCCCCACGCACATCGATACGACGACGTAGCGCGCGCCGCGTCGTTTGCCTTCGATCAGTGCATGGCCGACCATACGGGCACCGGTCATCCCGTACGGATGGCCGATCGAAATGCTGCCGCCGTTGACGTTGTACCGGGCCGGATCGATTCCCAGCTTGTCGCGGCAGTACAGCACCTGGCATGCAAATGCCTCGTTGAGCTCCCACAGTCCGATGTCGTCGACTTTCAGACCATGAAGCTTCAGTAGCTTGGGGATCGCGTAGATGGGGGCGATGCCCATCTCCTCGGGCGCATTGCCGACGACGGTCATGCCGCGATAGATGCCGAGGGGCGTTGCGCCGATCTGTTCGGCAGTCTTGCCGTTCATCAGAACGCAGGCGCTTGCGCCGTCCGAAAGCTGGCTCGCGTTCCCGGCGGTTACAACGCCACCGTCCATCACCGGTGCGAGAGAGGCAAGCGATTCGAGCGTCGTGCCGGGACGATTCCCCTCATCCTGCGTGAGCGTGACGTCCTTCTGCGACGTTTCGCCGGTCGCTTTGTCGACGACCAGCATCCGTGTCGTGATCGGCACGATTTCGTTCGAGAAGCGGCCTTCCATTTGTGCTGCGGCAGTGCGGAGCTGGGAATCGAGCGCGTACTGATCCTGCACGTCGCGAGCGATCCCGTACTTGCGGGAAACGAACTCGGCGGTCTCGAGCATCGGCATGTATGCGGCGGGTTGCACGGCCAGCACGTTGGGATCCTGGTCGGCGCGCGTCCACTCGAAGTAGCGGGTCTGTACCGCCGAGATGTTTTCCTGGCCGCCCGCGACAACGACCTGCATCCCGTCGCACATGATCTGTTTGGCGGCCGTGGCGATCGCCATCAGGCCTGATGCACATTGCCGGTCGAGTGTTTGTGCGCCGACTGAAGCAGGTAGCCCGGCCGCCAGCACACCTTGTCGAGCGATATTGTTGCCGGCGGTTCCCGCGTTGAGTACCGAACCGATGACGGCGTCCTCGATGCGATCCGGTTCGATACCGGCTCGCAGTACGGCATGCCTGATTGCGTGACCGAGCAGGGTGGGCGAGTGCGTGAGGTTGAATGCGCCACGATATGCCTTGCCGATCGGCGTGCGCGCGGTGGAAACGATGACAGCGTCAATCATATGACATCCTAATAAATTAAACGAAAGCAACGAAATGGAGGCGTCGCGCATGGGTCAGAACCAATGCTCCGGCATCGTCAGGGGAGTTTTCTCCACTGGATTGAGCACGGCGAGCCACGCAGCCACCTTGGGCATTTCCCACCCGAAGAAGTAGTCGCACGCTGCGAGCTTGCCGCGATGGAAGTCGCTTCCGGTTGGGCCGTTCTCGAGCGTGTTGGCCACGATCGCCTGGTCGAGCCAAAGCCAGCCGACGACGACATGGCCGAATGCTTCAAGGTAGGCAGCCGCATTTGCCAACTGGACCTCCGGGTCGTCGAGTCGGTGCAGTTCGTCGGTGACGATGCGGATGCGCTCCCACGCGCATTCGAGCGTGCCGGCATGGTCCTGGAGCGAACGGATCGACCGTGCGTTGAATACCGTTGTGGCAATTTTCCTGTCGAGCGCTTTCATGGCGGCGCCGCCGTTTGCACGAGTCTTTCGACCAAGCAGGTCGAGCGCCTGGATACCGAATGTGCCTTCGTGTATCGGGTTGAGCCGATTGTCGCGATAGAACTGCTCGACGTTGTATTCGCGCGTGTAACCGTAGCCGCCATGAACCTGGATGGCTAGATCGTTGGCGACGAGCCCCCATTGGGACGACCAACTCTTGACGACGGGGGTGAGCAGGTCAAGCAGGCCATGCGCGCCTTCGCGGTCGCTGGCGTCTTCTTGAGAATGGATATCGTCGCTCAGTCGAGCCGCATACAGGCACAACGCGAGTGCACCGGATACATATGCCTTTTGCGCGAGCAGCATGCGCCGGACATCGGCATGACGAATGATGGGGGCCTGTCCTGATGCGGACGATCGGTCACCGCGTGTCCGGCCCTGCAGGCGCGTCTTCGCATAATCCAGCGAGTGAAGGTAGCCTGTATAGCCAATCGCGGCGGCGCTGAGGCCGACCGAGATGCGCGCCTCGTTCATCATGTGGAACATGTAGGCCAGCCCTTTGCCGGGCTCGCCGACGATCTCCCCGATCGCACCCGCTTCGCCTTCCGGACGGTAGCGACCCTCACCAAAGTTCAGCAGGCAATTTACCGTGCCGCGGTACCCCATCTTGTGATTGATACCGGCGAGTACGACATCGTTTCGCTCACCGGGCAGTCCGTCGGCGCCGATCAGCTTGCGTGGTACGGTGAAGAGCGATATCCCTTGAACTCCCGGCGGAAGTTGCCCGTTTTCATCGGGGATCTTTGCCAATACCAGGTGGACAATGTTCTCGGAAATCTCGTGATCGCCACCGGAGATCCACATCTTGTTGCCGAACAGGCGGTAGCGGCCATCTTTACTCGGAACCGCGCGCGTACGGATATCGGCAAGACTTGACCCGGCTTGCGGCTCCGACAGGCACATCGTGCCAAAACATCGCCCTTCCGCCATGGCCTTGACGTAGTGCTCCACCCGGTTCCGCTCGCCGTGGGCCATCAGCAAATTGGCGTTGGCGATCGTGAGAAACGCGTAGCCCGCGGTTCCCGGATTGGCTGCCAGCAAATACGCCATGCCGGCCCGCTCCACGGTGCTCGGCAGGCTCATGCCGTTCCACTCGTTGGGGAACGAGGCGCTGATCAAGCCAGCGGCCGAAAATGCACGCAATGCGACACCTACTTCCGGGTTGATGGTGACGCGCTCTCCGTCAAATGCGGGTTCGTTGCTGTCGTTCTTCTTGTTATGCGGTTTGAAGAGATCAGTGGCAAGCGATTCGTACACATCCAGCACGGATGTGTAGTCGAACCGGTCCTGCCCGGCAAACCGTTGCCGACGGGTAAGGGATTCGACCTGCAGCCAGTCGAAAAGAATGAACTCCACGTCGCGACGGGAGAGGGTGAGTTCGCTAGTCATGGAATCGAATGAGTGAGTATCTGGAGTCTTGGCACGCTTTCGAATTTATTCAATAAATTCTGGAATGCGAAATTATTGTTTCAAAGCGATCGAACCGGAAAACATTGAGGGGCATCATGTGTTGATCGGCATCGTCCGCTCCGCCACGAGGGCTGGCTTGTGATGGTTCTCAATTTCCACCATGGCGCCAATGGTCAACGGGATGCTCGTGGTGTTTCGCGTCGTGACCTGTTTCAATGTGAAGCGCCCGCGAACGCGTTCGCCACGGCGGCCCGGAGTAATGAAGCGCACGCTGTTCAATCCGCAATTAATCGGGTTCTGCCGCCTTTTGACCACGGAGAGTGCGCCGGACGCCCACCCGAACAGAATCGAAGGCGCGTGAAACCCGCAGGCGATTGTTTCGCCGTACGGTCTGGCGCGTGCAAGTTCCTCATCCGCATGAATCGATTGCCGGTCACTGTTGAAGTCGGCAAATTCATTGATCGAAGGCGGATCGATGGAGAACCATTCGGATACGCCCAGCTCCTTGTCGACGAGGGGCGGCAACCGGGATAGAGCAAGCAGGGGGCTTGCATGACGATGTCCGTCAGCCGGGTGGCTGCTCGGATCGCGGTCGAGTCTGCATGCCGCCGTCCCGGACGCGTCACGCATCGGAATGCTCCTTCGTATTCGCAGAGGCGATGCGCGCCTTTTTGACTTCGAGATCGCCCTGGGCAACACCGGATGAAGGAACCACATCGCCGCTTCGGTTTGCCACCTCGTCGAGCCGTCGGGCGAGCTGGTGAACAACCTGGTCGCCGGTCCCGAGATGGATGCCGGGCGTCAAGGTGATATGGGCGGCCTCGAAACTGCCCGCGCCGGCGCACAGGACCATCCGACTGGGTGCCTCTTCACCGGCAAGCACCGCGACGGCAGGGCTGACGGATCCAGGCGACAGCGTATCGAGGATGTCCGCAGACATGAGGCCTTCGAGCATGCGTGTACCGGCCGTCGGAGCAAGGCAGTTCACGCGAATGTCGTATCGCTCGCCTTCGATGGCCAATGTCTGCATCAGGCCGACCAGCGCCATCTTCGCGGCGCCGTAGTTCGATTGCCCGAAATTGCCGTACAGGCCCGACGACGAGGTCGTCATCACAATGCGGCCGTACTGTCGCTCCCGCATGGGTTCCCACACGGCCTTCGTGCAGTTGACTGCGCCCATCAGGTGAACGTCGATCACCGCGCGAAAGTCGTCGAGCGTCATCTTGCTGAAGCTCTTGTCGCGCAGGATGCCGGCGTTGTTCACGAGGATATCGACATGACCCCAGCGCGAAAGCGCTTGGTCGACCATGTGCTGAACCTGTTCGAAATCGGTTACCGATGCGCTGTTCGCGACCGCTTCGCCGCCGGCAGAGACGATTTCGTCGACGACTCGCTGGGCGGCCGTGGCGGAGCCGCCTCTGCCGTTTACATCGCTGCCCAGGTCATTGACCACGACTTTTGCCCCCAGCCGGGCAAGCAACAGCGCATGCTCGCGCCCGAGACCGGCGCCTGCGCCGGTCACGATCGCAACGCGATTCGTCAGGTCAATCTTCATGGGTTGTCTCGTTGGTGATGATGTGGTGGGCTACGACAAATAAGCGCGCATTCATTCCGCGTTTGTCGCGACATCCGGGTGATCTATGGCACGTATCCGGAGTGGGCATGCATCGAGCCATTCGCGGAGGTTTCCGGGATGAAGGCGTATTCATGCAAGATACGATCAAATGACCAAGTCGTATGATCGGTGAAGTTAACATGGTGTTCGTTGACGGTCGATCATGGTTAACCCGTCGCGTTTCTAAACCTGCAGTCATTGAAAGGCATGAGGTCGATCCGATGCGGTTGGCGGCGTGTGATCAACCCCTGAGGTGCAAGACGAGCCGTGAACCGGAATGGATCGACGTATAACTGAGGCCCGAATTTCGATTCGAGAAGGTCGCTCGAGAGCGAAGCGAGCAGATCGGTTTAGATAGGAATCTGGATCTTTTTGCCAACCGATATCCGAAGTTTCGCGAGACTGCGAACCATGCTCGCATGCCACCTTCCCACTCATCGCGACGCCGTCTGGAAGTGAGCGGAGAAATTGCCCATCTGGTTCCGGTCGGAACTCGACAGGAACCAGATTGAAGGGCGCGAGGAAAGCAGGGCGCAGGCCGGGATCGAAGAACTAGTCGCGAGAGTTTCGGAAGGCGGCGGCGGGGCAGGTCAAAAGCGCTTTCCCTTTTCTGAAGCGACCGGAAGCGGCATGAATCCTGCAACGGTCATGCAAACACGTCGGCAACATATCTGCCATGCTCCCGCTCCATCGTGTCAATCCACTCGCTGGCGCTCTCATCACTCTCGCCAGTTGTCTCCTGATAAATGCGACCAAGCGTGGCACGTACGGCAGGCGCCATATTCTTTCCATCCCCGCAGACAAAGACGGTGGCACCGTGCGCAAACAGTGCGGCGATTTTCTCGCGTTCCAGCCAGACTTTGTCTTGAACAAAGCGAGCACCTTCCTCCGGACGGTTTGAATAAGCCGGCATCACTTCGACCACGCCGCATCGTGCCCATTCGTCGAGTTCGTCGCGATAGAGAAAGTCAACGTCAGGGTCATCGATCCCGAAGAAGAGCAACGACGTGCCGACGTTCTCCCCACGCTGTTTCTGTAATGCGCGCTCTTGCAGAAAGCCGCGGAATGGGGCGATACCGGAACCGGCGCAGATCAGAATCATCGGGAGATCGGTTTCAGCCGGTGGCCGAAAACGTGCATTCGATGGCCTGACTGCAACGGACAGGCTGTCCCCCGTGTTGAGCTGCGCGAGATACGACGACGCCACCCCTTCATGACGACCATTGCCGGAGAGCGCCGGCGCATCGACGATTGCTACCGTCAGCGTTACATGGTCTGCTTTCCAGAGCGGGGAAGACGAGATCGAATACTGGCGTGCTTTCAGCGCGGGCAGCATATCGAGGAACTTTTCGAATGACAGATCGACGGATCCGAAGCGTTCGAGCAGATCCATGACGGTTGTCCGCTTGCCCAGAATCTCGCATTCGAAATCGTCGGCGCTCAGGCGCTCAAGCTCGACCTTCTCCGGTGGGCAACGCGTGGCAGCGGCCAGGTTGGATACTTGTGATCGAGTCGCGGGAACGGCGAGTTCGACATAGCTCGAAAACAGTTCGCCACAGCCGATTGCCTGGCCGAGCGGAAGGCGTGGATTGCTTGACGTTCCTTCAATCACCACCTGCGTGTCCCAGCTCACGCGAAACCGGCGCAGGACGCGATCGACGTTGTTTTTCGAGTTGCGGGGCAGTACGGTCAGGTAATCTCCCGATCGATAAGTCATCGCTTCAGGAAGTTTCAACTCAATATGCTTTTTAGAGCGGCTTCCAGCCACGCTAATATCAACCAGTTCTCTATTGTCGACGATGGACGCATGCGCCATGTCGCCGAAATTGAGCAATTTTTCACGGGTATTCTCGGCGAAACTTACTTTCAGTGCGATATCGCCATGTTGCACGGCCGAGACTTCCTTCCCGGCGCTAATTGCAAAGAGATTCCACATTTCGGTGTACCAACGGTCAAATTCACCAAAGAAATCGCCACCGGAATCGAGCTCGCCTCTGACGTGCACTCTCGTGGCACCGGCCTTCTCGAGGGCTTCATCGACGCGCTTGGGAATCGCCTGGTATGTCCGTGCCCATTGTTTGTTGCCGCACCCAAGAACCGAAAAATGGACGCCGTCCAGCGCACCCTCGTCCAGCGCTTCGACATACGGGACGAATGATTTGGCGTTGTCGGGCGGCTGTCCTTCGTAGGAAGCGGTGACGATCACGATTGCAGGATATCCGTCGAGTTTCCCCGCGAAGTCGTCGAGAGGCGCGCACGTGGCGTGAAATCCGTGACGACTCGCGTCGCCTGCAATGCGTCTTGCAAAGGATTCGGCGGAGCCCGTATTTCCCCCAAAGAGGACGAGCATAGGCGACGAGTCTTCGCTGGCAGGGATCGACTGAACCGGAGCGACGCTGGCGCTTTGAGCGCTCGAGCGGGCGCGAACGGTCGTATCGGGCACTTTAAGCGCACCTCGAGCCCGCGGTTTCACGTTCACGCGGAAACCGGTTGGCTTCAGCGTAAGCGTTTCGGCGACGTCCAGCTCGTAGTCCGGATCTGCGAAAGAGAAATCGAATCGCTGCAGCAGCATGATCAGAACGAGATGGGCCTCCTGCATGGCAAAAGGGCGGCCGATACAGGCACGTGCGCCATTGCCAAAAGGCTTCCAGGCATTCGGAGGCAGCTTCTCCGCGTTCTCCGGTGCAAATCGCTCTGGACGAAACGCCTCGACGTCCTCGCCCCAGACGCTCACATCCCGATGCAACATGGGAGTCAAGATCATGATGATGTCGTCTGGAGAAACGGCATATTTCCCGCCGAACGTGGTGTCAGCGAGTGGTTTGACGGCGAACGCCGGGGCCGTCGGCCAGATTCGCAGCGTTTCCATGAGGATGTGTTCGATGTAGCGAAGTCGCACAAGATGCTCGATCCGTGGTGTCTCGCTGCCAACAACCTCGTCGACCATGTCCCGTGCTTTTTGCAGGATGTCCGGGTTTTTGAGGAGGAAATAGGTGGCAAAGGACAGGAGCCCGCTTGTCGTTTCATGTCCGGCGATGAGAAACGTGATCATCTGAAAGACGATGTTCTCATCATCAAGTTTTTCCCCTGTCACCGGATCGATGCCGTTCAGCATTCGGTCCAGCAGGTCCATCGACTCTTCGCTGTCGTGCGGGTTCTTCCGCCGGTCTTCGATCATTTTGGTCGCGAGCGATCGCATGACTTCGATGTCCGCGTCGAACTTTCGACTGCGATTGACCATCAACTTCGACACAAGTTTTGGCCGCAGCTCGCGCTTTCCCGCCTCGCTGAGGGTGTTGACCATGGCATCGACAAACGGATGCTGATCTTCGCGGTAGAAGCTGTTGAAACGGCAATCAAACGCACAAAGGGCAATCGTATCGAGCGTCAGTCGAGTCATGTGATCGGACACATCGACCGGCGTCTCCGGGCCGAACCGCTCCCAATGGAGAAACATCTGGTCGGCGATGTCGACCATCTTGTCGAACATCGACCAGATACTGAGCGGGCCGAACGCCTGCATCAGCACACGATGCGCTTTGGCCCAGTTCGGTTCGTCACCGAATGCCGTAAATAACCCGTCCCCGATCGCGGGCCTAAGTTCGAGCAGGGATTGGTGTACACACTTCTGAAATCGGCTTTCGTCACACACCTCATCCACAAGTGCCTGGCCACTGACAACGTAGTAACCTTGCCCGAACACCTCGAACCAATAGACCGGCCCGTACGTGCGCGCGAGATCCATCATCTTTGCAAGTGGAGACGGCCCGAGGACCTCCATCAGATGACCGATGACGGGTTTCAGGGGCGGCTGGGGGACGAGGGAGGAGGATTTCATTTCAATAGCCTTTCAGAGGTATGTCAGCGCAGCGCATCTCAATCTATTGAACGAATGTAAAATAGACAAAACCACGTGTCCAGAGCTTTTTATGCCACCTGATGTAAGCCCTAATACCGCCGATCCTCGCTTTCAACGGAGTTACGACGCGCTCGTTCGCGCCGTGACCGAACTGCTCGACGACGCGCCGCTGAACACCCTCAGCATTGCTCAACTGGTGCAGCGCGCGGGTGTCGCTCGTCCCACGTTCTATCAGCACTTTCCCGACCTTCAGTCTGCCGCTCAGCGGGCGGCGTTGGTGAGGCTCGACAACGCTTTTGCGTTCGTCGAGGAGCAAGGCAAACTGCTGAACCCGCCGAGTGCCACTTTCGTCAGGTCAATGGAGGTGGAAACCGCGCTGATTCTCGAGCATCTGCATGCGCATCAGTCTTTCTATCTGACCGTATTCAATGACGCAGCGACATCGGCGTTTTTTGATGAACTGGTGACGTTCGTCGCCGGCCGCATCCTTCCACCCTATGAAGGCGTTCGCACGGAGGCAGAACAGGATTGCCTGACGGTGCTTGGCGGTGGATTGGTTTGGACGGCGGTGCACTGGCTTCGCCAGGGGGCCACGCGCGAGACCCCTGCGCTAATGGCAAAGCGCATGGCCAAGACTGCGGCGACGATCCTCGACGCGTTCGGTCTTACTCTCGGGTTCGCACAGGCAGATTCAGCGTAGCGCGAGGCGGTGCACGGGAAGCGGCCAGGTTGATCGACATGCGCCGCTCATGTGCTGAATCGACTTGCACGCGAACTCGCTGCCCCGAAATGGCATCTTCAGTCGTATCACCGACCGACAGCAATTGATCGCTGCGGATGATCGGGAGGCTCGGTCGGTGTGAGCTTCACTTTTAAAAGTATTTCGTACTGCTGGTTGTGTACCATTTGGTCGAGACGGCTTATCGCACTGCTTCTACATTTTCAGAAAACGAAATGCGGCGGGGAACGCTAGCGAAGCATGCCGTGGCATCGCACCCAAATCCCCATCTGACAAGAGTTTTCAGGGAGTTGATGGTCCGCCGGCTTCCGTGGAAATCCTCCACGAGCCGCCACTTTTTAGTGTTTTTTCAGTGTTCGCGATGTGGGGCAGGCTCTGCTTGGATATGCACGGGCCGACCTCGTTGCGATATCAAAGGTGCGCGATCATGGGTGCTCTGACGGTTAGGCAAATCGAAGCCGCAAAGGCGTCGGCTTCTTCGTAGGCGTTATCGTCGTCCTCCGACAGCGCCTCGATTTTTTCGGCCAGTTCGTCCTGCTGCGCGGCGAGTGCATCCGTATCGTGCTGTTCGTCCTCGGCGTACGGACGCTGGACCGGGCGCAGCCTGCCGTAACGGTTCAGTTCCAGGCAATCGCGCTCGATGCGCGTTTCCACCCAGCCCCACCCCTCTGCGCGTACTTCCCCGGCAGCAACATCGCGCTTTTCCGCGACGAGCTTCCGCAACAGGTCGGCGTCGGCAAACTATCCCGCGTTCTCGTCGTCGCTGAACAAGTCTCGGCGCACATGGCCGCCTGCTGCGCGCGTCCTTCATTGACTGACGCCGCGCGTGGACGGCGGTACGCGCGCAAGGGTGACGCTCCCGCGTTTTCCGGTTGACGGGGCAGCGGCCGCGCATCAGGCGGCGTGATGCGCAGCGACGCGTGCAGCCATTTCCAAAGCCTATACGAACGTATGTGGCCATCTATCCTGACGGGTTGTGCAGCTAGCTACAGATGCTATGGATGCCGTTGACGGCGCGCCTTATTCTGGTTCCACCGGTACACGAATCGCATCGGTGACGACTCCGGCGACAGGTGATCGAGTCGGCTTTGCGATGTGGCAATGATGCGATTCGCGTGCGTCGCGACGATGCACACGGCCGGAACATGCATGCCATTCGATACCAGCAACCCAAGGAACCCATCATGAAAATTCGACAAGTCATCCTGAATGGCGGCCTGGCGGCCGTCCTGCTCGCTTGCATGCAACTGCAGGCATTTGCCGAAGAAAGTGCCAATGCGGCGGGCACGAATGCAGCGGTGACGTCCGCCCAGACATCCACCCAGACGAAAAAGGCCACGCGTGCGGCCAATCGCAGGTTCTCGCGATCGATTCAGAACACGCTGTCGCGAACGAAGGGGCTGCAAGGGCAAGCGATCACGGTTTTCGCCAATGCCGCGACCGGACAGGTGACGCTGGCCGGCCAGGTGCAAACCGAAGACGAAGACCATCTCGCGGTCGAGTCGGCCCGGAAGATCCGCGGCGTCAAATCGGTGAAAAGCGAGCTGATGCTGCGTGAGAAAGGCGGCGCCTGAGCGAGGGCGCGCGCATCGCGGGGCCGAATGACGGTGTGTCGGTGATTCGTGCGTCCGCTTTCACATGATCGATCCGATTGATTGGGAGAAGAGGTGATGGTGATGCTGCATGAAGCGGACATCGTGGCTCGCACGTTGATCAATGTCCTGGATCCTTCGCAGGAACAGCGCAGCGTGTGTTTGCGAACGCAGCGCACGCGATACAAGGCGCGACGCCTCGGGCTGCGTCAATGGGACGAGGACGATGCGCGTGCGCACACCGAGCCGCCTACCAGGATCGCCGTGATGGAACGCCTGTCGTTGTACACGATCAGTGTTTCGTGGAGCGACTCGTGTTCCGGGCGGTATGCCGAGCAAATCTGGTGCAGGAGCCGCGCGCGTGTCCCGTCGATATGTGCGCTGACGGGGCGTGCGATACAACGCGGGGACCCGGTGTTTCGTCCGCGGGGGAGCGATGTCTGTCTGCCCGCCAACCGGCAGCGGATGATCCTTGCCGCGACCGTTCAGTCGTGCATCGATGCGGCCGACGCTAGGTCGATGGGGCCGTGACGACGACAAGCGCGGCCCCCGGAACGCGCTCGGCCAGGTCGAAGTGAACGGGAGGCTCGCGCCACCAGCGAGCGAACCCGGTGGGGGCGCGATATCCGACGACGATCATATCCACGCAGGTTGTCGACACATGGGCGGCGATCGCATCGGCCGCGCGTCCGAAGTGGAGGTAGCCGCGCGCGGCGATGCCTTCGTCCGTCAGTGTGTCGATCGCCCGTTGAAGATCGCGATGGGCGGATTCTGCCAGACGCTGATGGGCGAGCTCGCTGAGCAGTCCGGCCGCCCGTGCGTTGACGGTGACATTGTCGACGATGGCGACGACGTCGACCGTGGCCGACAATGCGCGGGAAAGCGACGCACATCGTGCGAGCGCGGCGTTTGCTTCGTTGGTTCCGTCATAGACGAGCAGCATTCTGGACAGCGATGACATCTTCGATATTGGCGGCGGGGGAATAAGATCGCCCATCACGGGCACCGGTACAGGCGGTCGGCGTTCGGCCACGTGCGCGGAAGCGGGCGCGACTCCCAACACTGAACACGCGATGGCGATCGTTTATTCCCATGCGGTCCCCCGCGCGGGCGATCGTGTCGCGGCCGGTTCGCATCGGCAGGCGCGCGACGTCGCGCGTCGACGTCAGCGCTGCGCGTCGATGCGATGTCCCGTCTCCATTCGTGATTCGCCGGATCCGTCGAACACCATCCGAATCGCTTTGCGCGCACGGGAGATCCGGCTCACGATGGTGCCGATGGGGATGTCGAGCGCATCGGCTGCCTGCCGATAGCGGCGCCCGTCGACGCTGACGAGCAGCAATGCAGTGAGTTGGGATTCCGGCAGCCGCTCGACGGCGTCGATGATTTGGCGGATGGCCAGTCCGGTTTCGGGGGGAGCCGGAATCGGAGACCGTTTCCAGCAATGCGTCGCTCAGTTCGAGCACAAGGCCGTTGCGATGATTGCGTTGCCGGAAGTCATTGAGCCATAGCGAGCCGGCGAGCATTGCACCTGCCCGTGCCGGCCCTCCGGAAAACGTCGGTGCTTCAATGGCCGGAATAGAGTTTCCTGAGTGCGTCGAGCTCGCCACTCTGGCGCGAGCGAGCGAGCTCCTGACGCACTTCGGTTCGTGTCTTTCCCATCGGCATCGCGATGGCCGGTGCCCATTGGGTCGTGGCCATGGCATCTTGATTCCCTGTCGTCGAATCGACAGGGGCCGCTGCATGGGCAAAGGCTGCGGTAGCAAACGCGACGAGCGCGAAGGTGATCCTTGAGGTCTTCATGTCGGAATCCGGAAAGTGGGTCGGTCGAACGGTACGCACGGTATCTGGCGAACGCGGGGGCCGGTTGCGTCGGCCGCGTTGCGAATGTCGTCAGAATCCGTCGCACGTGTATTGAGCGCCACAAAGGTATCCCGCATGTGTCCGCGGCGCGGCGTTTTGCAATGTCGTGTATCGATGCGGACACGCGATACATCCGGATACGAAAGCGCCGATCATGACGCGACGCGAGTGCGCTTCGGCAGCTCGCATGCATCGGCCGGCGCGCATTGTTGCATTGACGACATCGTGCTGGAATAATCGGCGGGTTCGCGTGTTATCACGGGTACCTGGAAGAAGGGCGCGGCGGCCGGTGAGGTGCGACACCGCCCGAGCGAAATCGAGGGCGCCCCGCGGCCCGCGTCGCGACCGCGTGTTCGAACGAACGGATACAACCCGGCATCCCGCGGCACGTGGCACGGGTGCCGCATGCCGTGCTCCACGCCGCCGTGCCGGCGGCGTTCGAGTAGATGACGCCACCGTTTCCTTATTGCATTCGCATGATCGAACTTTCGACACGCCGCTTTATCGAATTGAGCCCCGGCCCGCCACGACTGCACCGTGCGATCGATGACCATGCGCCGCCGGTCCTGGTCGCGGGGCGCGGCGTCGCGGCGCCGTCCGCGGTCGCCGCGCTGCAACGCGAATATGTGTTGCGCTCGGCACTGCACGAACGCTGGTCCGCCGTGCCGCAAGCCATCGTGTCGCATGGTGGCGGCGCCGTGCTCATCCTGGCCGATCCGGGCGGGATGCCGCTCTCCGTTGCAGATGTCCCGCAGCCGCGGTTATCCGCGTTTCTGCGGCGTGCGATTTCGCTCGCGACTGCGCTGGGCGAGATGCATGCGGCCGGCATCGTGCATCGCGCGCTTGCGCCGCATCGCTTCCTCGTGGATGACGACGATCGCGCGTTTCTGACGGGCTTCGGCTATGCGATCGGCCCCGATGCGACCGACCCGTTGCGCGACACCGGTCTCGAGTGGGACGACACGGATTTCGTCTATACGGCGCCCGAACTCGGCACGCGCATGAATCTGCGTGTCGACGCGCGCGCCGATCTTTATTCGCTCGGATGCATTCTCTATCAGCAGTTGACCGGTGTGCCGCCGTTCGATGCCACCGATGCCGCCGGGCTCGTGCACGCGCACGCCACGCATTCGGCGCGCCCCCCTCACGAACTCGTTCCGCACGTACCTGAGCAGATTTCCCGGATCGTCGTGAAGCTGCTCGAAAAGGCGCCGGAGCAGCGTTACGGCACGGCCGCGGGGCTCGTCGCCGACCTGCAGCGATGCGAGCAGTGCCTTCGCCGCGACGGGCGCATTCCGATGTTCGTGCTCGATGTTCATGCGGCGCTGCAGCGTCTGCAGCAAGCTGATCACGTGGTGGGCCGCGACCAGGAGATCGATGCGTTGCGCGCGCAGTACCGTGCCGTCGCCGCCGGTGGAGAGATGCGCGTCGCATGGGTTTCCGGCCACTCGGGCATCGGCAAGTCGACGCTGCTGCTGGAGGCCGTCGCGCGAATCAGGCACGACGGGGCGCTGCTCGTGGCCACCAGCAAGGGCGAGGAAGGGCGCCGCGGCACGCCGTACGCGATGCTTGCCCAGGCGCTGGAGCCGCTGCTGCAGTTCGTGCTGGGTTGCGCGGACGACGAATTCGACATGTGGCGCGCGCGAATCGGAACGGCAGTGGCGCCCGTCGGGCGCACGCTCGCGAGATTTCTGCCGGCGCTCTCGGCGGTGCTTGGCCCGCAGGCGGGCCCGCCGGAGCAATCCGAACTGGCGCCTGGGCTGGAGCGCGAGCGCGTGCTGCACGCGATCGCCCGGCTGATCGCGTGTTTCGCGGCACCGGAGCGCCCGCTCGCGCTGCTGCTCGACGATCTGCAATGGGCCGATGCGGGCACGATACAGGTGCTGGAGCGGTTGGTGCAGCAACACCACGACACGGCGTTGCTGCTCGTTGGCGCATATCGCGGCAACGAGATCGATGCGAGTCACCCGTTGCGGGCTGGCCCGCTGGCCGACGTTCCCGATGCATTGACGGTGGAACTCGGGCCGCTGAACGAGCGGGCGACGACCGAACTGATCGCCCACGCGCTGCATCAGGATACCGATGCGCTTCGGCCGCTGTCCGACCTGATCGGGCGGAGGACCGGCCGCAATCCGTTCTTCGTGCATCATCTGCTGCGCCTGCTGGCCGACGAAGGCATGCTCGATTACGATGCGGGCGCCGGCCGGTGGCGCTGGAACATGGCGCGCATCGCCGCGCATCGCGGCGGCGATGACGTCGCGATGATGCTGGCACGGCAGTTCGAGCTGCTGCCGGACGCCGCACGATTCATGTTGCGCCTGCTGGCCTGCATCGGCCAGCGTGCGTCGACGCGCCTGCTGGCCACGGCGGCCGGCCTGAGCGAGCCCGATGCGATCGCGGGGCTGCAGGCGGCGCTCGATGCCGGCAGTCTCCAGCGCGACGGCGACGACTGGACGTTCTGGCACGATCGCATTCGCGAGGCCGCGTATGCGTCGATCCCGGAGGACGAGCGGGCACCGCTGCATCATGCAATCGCCTGCCGTTTGCTGGCGGCCGGCGATGCCTGCGCCGACGCGTTCGTGCTGGCCGCACAGGCGAACCTCGGCAGGACGGTGGCCGAGACGCCCGCGCAGCGCCGCGCGTTCGCGCGCGTGAATCTGGAGGCCGGGCAGCAAGCCCGGGCTGCCACCGCGCATCATTCCGCGCTCGGCTTTTTTCGAGCAGCCGTCGATTTCCTCGGCGAACGGGACGCCAGCGACGACGGGCTCGAGGCGCGCATGCTATGCGGCGAGGCCGAGTTCATGACCGGTGCGCTCGAAGCCGCCGAAGCGCGCCTGGCCGAACTGGAGCGGGTAGCCGGCGACGGCACGTTCGGCGCGGATCTCACGCGCCTGCGCGCGGCGTTGTACACGGCGCTGGGCCGCTTCGATCTGGCGCTCGGTGTCGGCCTTGCGTTCCTGAAGCGCGCCGGCATCGATATCCCGCCCCATCCGGACAGCGCGGACGTGCATCGCGAATACCTTCGCCTGCGCGGTTGGCTGGACCGCAACGGGATCGACGCGCTGCGTGAGCTGCCGATCATCGCCGATCCGCTGCAGCGCGCGATTGTCGACATCTTTGCAGACCTGATTCCGCCGGCGCTCTATTCCGATCAGGACCTGGTCGACATGATTCTGCTGCGTGCGGTGAATCTGGCGATCGAGCATGGCCATTCCGATGCATCGGCGGACGTCTACGTCTGCATGAACCAGATCTTCGGCGCACGTTACGGCGATTACGCCGCGTCGCTGGCATTTGGCGAGCTCGCGCTGCATCTGGTCGACGAGCGCGGGCTCGATCGGTATCGCGGCCGCGTATATATGGCGCACGGCACGATCGTGGTGCCGTGGGTGTTGCCTGCGCGCTCGGCCCGCGGGTATATCTCGCGGGCGTTCGAGATCACGGTCGAGTGCTGCGATCATACGTTCGCGCTCTATTGCAAGCGCAACGAGGCGACCGGCATGCTGTTCGCCGGCGAATTTCTCGGCGACGTACGCGATACGGTGGCGCACGGGCTCGTGATCGCGCGTGATGCGAATTTCCAGCTCGTGATCGATGGGCTGCTCGTGCAGCAGATGCTGCTGAGGCGGTTACAGGAGGGCGAGAGCGACGATCACGACGTGTTGCCGCCGCAGGAGGGCCGGCCGGCGAACCTGGTCGATCTCGCCTACTGGGTCTACAGGCTGCAGGCCGCACTGTTGTTCGGCGATCTTCCGGGCGCGCTCGACGCGCGTCGGCACGCTGAAGCTTGCGAGCATACGGCGCGTTCGTTTGCCGAGCGGGCCGATTTGCCGTTCTACGGTGCGCTCGCACTGCTTGCGCGGCCCGGCCGCGATGCGTCCGAGGAGGCTGCGCTGCAGCGCCATCTCGAGCAGCTCGACGTCTGGGCGGAGGCCTGCCCGGCGAACTTCGCCGCGCGACGCGAGCTGGTGCGCGCGGAGCACGCGCGCGTGAACGGGCAGCCGCTGGACGCGGCGGAAGCTTATGCGCGCGCCGTGATGCACGCGGGCAGGCATGGTTTCGCGCAGGTCGAGGCGTTGGCAGCCGAGTATGCGGCGCGATTCCATGCGGGTCGCGACAATATTGCCGCGCACGCTTATTTGCGCCATGCGCAAAGCGCATGGCAGCGTTGGGGGGCGCTCGCGAAGGTGCGCCAGTTGCAGGCCGCACATCCCGATGTATTCGATGCCGGAGCCGGCAATCCCGTCGGGAGCCGGATGCACGCACTGGACGTGAATGCGGTGCTGCGCGTGTCGAACGCGCTGGCGAGCGACATCGTGCCGGCGCGTCTCGTGGAAACGCTGTTGCGCACGACGCTCGAAAGCGCCGGGGCGGAGCATGGCGCGCTCGCGGTGCTGCGCGAGAGCGTCTGGCATGTACCGGCTCGTGCGGACGTGATCGACGGTACGATCGTCGTGACGCAGGAGGCCGTGTCGTTGACGGCGAGCGTGCTGCCTGTCTCCGTCGTGCAGGCGGTCGCCCGGACGCAGGAAGGGGTGGTGATCGACGATGCATCGGAGTCGCCGGTTCATGGTCAGGATGCTTACGTTCGCCGCCGGCGCCCGCGTTCGGTAATGTGCGTGCCGCTGATGCGTTATGCGACGCTCGTCGGCGTGCTGTATATGGAAAACAATCTGGCGGCGCGGATGTTTACCGCGGCCAAGGCGGCGCTGGTTGAGGTGATCGCGTCGCAGGCCGCTTTCGCGCTCGAGAATGCGCGGCTCTATGAGGAACTGGTCGAGCAGAACCGTCAGCGCGCGCATGCCGAGGAACAGTTGCGTGCCGCACTGGCCGGCCTCGAGCGCGCCAGCCGGCTGACCGCGATGGGCGAGCTCGTCGCGTCCATCGTCCATGAGATCGGACAGCCGCTTGCCGCCGTTGACACGTCGGCAAGCGCCGCGTTGCGTTGGCTGAACCGGGAACCGCCGGACGTCGGCGAAGCGCGGGCGATGCTCGAGCACATCAACCGGAGCGCCGCGCGGGCCAAGAGCATCATCCAGACGCTGCGCGCGAAGGCACGCAAGGCCGCGCCGCAGTTTGCGACGGTCGACCTCGCGGAGGCCGTTCGCGAGGCCGCGGCGCTCGTCGCGCGGCAGCTCGACACGCTGGACGTAGTGCTGGAGCTGCGCAGTCACGATGGCCCCGTCTACGTATACGGCGACCGGATCCAGCTCCAGCAGGTCGTGATCAACCTGTTGACGAACGGTGCCGAATCGATGGCCGAGCTCGAGACGGCGCGTTGTCTTTCGCTAGCCTGCGAAGTGCACGGCGTTGACAGTGTGCGCGTGAGCGTTGAGGATTCGGGCAGCGGCATTGCACCCGACATCGCGGACCGGCTGCTCGAACCGCTTTTCACGACCAAGGAGAACGGGATGGGCATGGGCCTCGCCATCTCGCATTCGATCGTGGACGCTCACGGCGGAACGTTGACGCTGTCGCCGCGCGAGGGTGCCGGTACGCGAGCAACCGTGATGCTGCCGCGTGTCGATCCATGACGTGTCGTCCGTCGGCGCGACGTGCAGCGGGCGGACAGGTTCTTCGAGTTGTGTATGAGCCGCTGCGCGGCCACTCCTGAAAATTCATCAGCGAATATCGATGCCGGAAACCAGAATGCCCCACGCGACACCTGATCGGAACAGCCGCGTCGTCTACGTCGTCGATGACGACGAATTCGTCCGTGTCGCGCTGATCAGCCTGCTGCGGTCGATCGACCTGGAGGTTCGCGCCTTTGCGTCGACGGAAGAGTTTCTCGCGGCAACGAAGGGCGCGGGACCGTCGTGCCTCGTACTGGACGTCAGGCTGCGCGGGCAGAGCGGAATCGCGTTTCAGACGTCGCTGGCGGAGAGCGGCGGTCCGCAGATGCCGATCATCTTCATCACGGCGCACGGCGATATCGCGATGACGGTGAAGGCGATGAAAGCCGGCGCGATGGATTTCCTGACGAAACCGTTCCGCGACCAGGACGTGATCGATGCGGTGATCGCGGCGCTCGAGCGCGATGCGAAACGGCTGCAGGACGATCACTCGCTGCTCGATCTGCGCGCGTGTTGGGAATCGCTCACCCCGCGCGAATGCGAGGTGCTGCAACACGTCGCGACGGGCCTGATGAACAAGCAGGTCGCGGGCAACATGGGCATCGCGGAGATCACGGCCAAGATTCATCGCAGCCAGGCGATGCGAAAAATGAAGTGCCGCTCGGTGGCTGAACTGGTGCGCAAGATGACTGCGCTCGGCATCAACGTGCCGTCGCGCTAGGGCCACGCGTTTCCCGGATCTTCGTCGAACGGCCCATGCACCGCGCCGGGCGTACCCATACGTAGGTATGATGGCGGCGCTGCGGCGTGACGGTATGCTGGCAACTTGGGTAACAGTGCTCGGGACGGGCCGTTCCGTCCCCTTCGCCATAAGCAGGGATGCCTTTTTCACTCTCAGCCTCCGATCTCGTATCCATTGTCGACGACGATCCCTTCGTACGCGCCGCCGCCGGAAGTTTCGTGCGTTCGCTGGGCGGGGACGCGCGCGAGTTCGCGTCGGGCCCGGCATTCCTGGCGTCGGACGTGGTGTCGCGCACGGGTTGCCTGATCTGCGACCTCCAGATGCCCGAGATGGATGGCCTCGAAGTGCTGGCCACGATGGAAGCACGCAGCCTGCACATTCCGACCGTGCTGGTCACGGCGTTCGTCAGCGCCCGCGCGTCCGAGCGAGCGCGGGCCAGCACCGCGCTTTGTCTCCTCGAGAAGCCGATCGACGCACAGGAGCTCGAAGGCTGGCTCGCCCGTGCGCTCGGATACGGCTGATTGCCGGTCTGCGCCGCAACGGTGACCTAAACCTTCGTAGGGGGTAGATGGCCGCTTGTTTGATGGTGCGCCCCCCCGCACGCATGTTTTCATCTTCCCTGTACCGTCCGCCGCGACGGCGACAGGAGAACGAAGATGGCCAACATTCCTACCTTATCGTCCGGAGCCTGGTTCGAGGCTCGGCTCCCGCGCTCCATACGCAACCTCGGCCGCGCATGCCGCGGGCATGCACGCGGTCTCGTCGCGTGTCCGGCCCGGCTGTTCGTCGTGGCTGGCGTGCTGTTCGTCGCGGCGGCGCTGTACGACGCTCGCGACCTGCTCGCGAATGCATTGCTTCCCGTCGTCGACGACGATCTTCTGATTGCGAGCGCGGCGGGCGCGATACTGGCGCTGGCGGCGGCTGTGCTGTGGCTGCGTGCGCTGCGACTGGAGGCGGCAATCCGGCAACTCGCCGCGGCAATCGAGGACCATGGGCTGGAGGAGTTGCCCCGTTCACTGGTCGAGCGTGGTACGCCGCCGATCGCGAGACTGGCGGCCGCGATCAACGACGCGCATCGCCAGCATGCGGATCGCGTGACGGAATTGCTGCATGTGCTCGCGGCCTATGCGCATGATCTGCGCACGCCGCTGACGCGCGTGATGCTGCGTAGCGGAATGCTGGAAGATCGCACGTTGCGCGATGCGATGGAGCGCGACCTTGCCGAGATGGGAGAACTGATCGACGCGAGCCTTGCCTGCGCACGGCTTCAGTGCAGCGTGGCGGAGCCGCCGCGCAGCGTCGACGTGGACGAGTTGCTCGGCTCGCTGGTCGACAACTATCGCGACGCGGGGCTTGCCGTCGTGCTGGACGGGCGGTTGGACTGTCCGCTCGTGACGTTTCCGCATGCACTGCGGCGCGTGCTCGTCAACCTGATCGACAACGCACTGCGCTACGGGCGTGATGTCCGCCTGTGCGTTCGCGTCGATGCCCGGCGCGTGATGCTTGCGGTGGTGGATTCGGGGCCGGGCATTGTGCCGGCGGAGATGGAAGCGGTATTCACGCCGTGGTATCGGGCGCCGCAGACATCGGCGCGTGTGCCGGGATCCGGGTTGGGGCTTGCGATCGCACGGCGGTTGACGCAAGCGATGCAGGGCGAACTGCAGCTGAACAATCGCAGCACCGGAGGGCTCGAAGCGCGCGTGACGTTGCCGCTCGCCGATACCTGAGCGCGTCGCACGCGCGTGAGGAAACGTGGGCTGTCGTTTGCGCCTATACGAACGTATGCGGCGCATCATCGGAACAGTTCATTTCTTCGATGACGGACTGTGCGGATCATATCGCGATGGCCCTGGGCGGCGAGCGTTTCGCGCCGCCGCCCGAATCGACAGGAATCTTGAAACAAGGGGAGGCATGATGGTCGATCCACGCACGATGTCGCCGCGCGTCGCCTCGTTCGTGCTGCTCGGCGCGCTGCTGACGGCATGCGGCTACGGCGCGACATTTCTGTTGTCGATGCATTTCCATCTGGCGGGCGGAAGCGACATCGACACGGGGGCCGCACTGGCCGAAGCGATGATCGGTGCGTTGATCGGCCTGCCGCTGGTCGCGTGGTGCTCGAACCGGATCGGCGCCGCACGGGCGACCGCGCTGGCGGCGTTGGTCGTCGGCGCAGGCGTCGTCGGCTTTGCGCTGATCGGGCGCACCGGCTCGCTGAGCGTCGTGCCCGGATTGCTGGTCGGCATCGGTTGGGGCGGGTTCTGCCTCGCGGCGCCGATGATGCTCGTGGAGCGCACGGCCGATATCGAACGTGAACGCTGGTTCCTGCGGTTCGGGTCGTTTCAGATGGCCGGCGTCGGCGGCGGTCCCGCAGTTGCGGCACTCGCGATTCGCAATTGGCACTGGACGACGGGCGCGGTGTTCTTCACGGTCGGCGGGCTGTGCGTGGCGGCTGCGGCGATGCTGGAATGTTTCGGACGCCTGTCGCCTGCTTCGCATGCCGTTGCGCGGCCGATGCGGGATCGCTGGGTACGCGAGATGGGCGCGATCGCACGCACGCGTGCGATCTATCCGATCGCGATCATCGCGCTCGGCTCGAGCGTCTTCTCGGGGTTGATGACGTTCCAGATGTCGATGGCGCAAGGCCCCGGCGTGACGGCCGGAACGTTTTTCGGTCTGTATTCCGCCACGGTGGTCGTCATCCGCTGGCTGCTCGGTGCGGTCGTGATTCAGATCCGCGTCAGCGCGACGACGCAGATCCTGCTCGGCTTCATGATCCTGAGCGTTGCCGTGACGTTCGCCGTGCCGCACAACGCGCTGTTTCATTCGGCCAGCGCCGTGCTGCTCGGCACCGGGTATGGCCTCGTCTATCCGATCGTTCAGGCGCAGGCCGTCAACAGTGCCGATGCGCGGCACCGGCACGCCGTGCTGACGTGGTTCGTGGCGTCGTATTTCGTCGGCGTATTCGGATTCCCCGCGCTCGGCAGCATGGTGCTGGTCAGCATGGGCAAGACGATGCTGTTGGTACTGATCGCGGCATGCGGCCTGGCGGCGCTGCTTCTCTCGATCGTCGAGCACCGCAAGCGGGTATTGCCGGTGGCGTGCTGAACGCACGCGCCGGGGTTCCCGAATCCGCCTGCCGATGCGACGCGCGCGATGGTCGGCATCGAGCGCGGACGAGGCGAGCAGCCTGACGGTCAGCTCACGGCTTCGTGGAGAATCGCGCGAACCTCTTCGAGAAGTCCGCGTATCGCGCCATGGCTCGTATGCGTGAGACGTAGCACGCCATCGATCGTGCATGCGCCGATGACCTGGTCGTCGGCGAAGCCCGAAGTCACGATGGGGCCCCACAGCGCTTTGAGCGACAGGCCGTCGTGCGCGGAAGCAACGGGCTGATTGCCCAGATTCGACACCATGACGTCGAAGGCAAGCACGGCCGAAAGAAACCCGGCCGCGTGCTCGACGCTCGGCCGCGCGGACATCGCGGCATCAAGTGCCTTCAGTTCCGCCGCCACGCTCGCGCGCGCTTGCGACGGGGCAAGATCCTGTTTGATCTTGCGGGCGGCGGTCCACACATCCGTACCGCGCGGGTGATCGTCGACCGTGATGGCCTGCGTGATGTATACGCCAGCGGCGATACGCGCGTCGTCGGAGAGATCGCGCAGGTCGATCGGCGTGACGGTTCTGAACGCGCGTTCGGTCCACGCGCTGGACAGACGCCGCCCGGCTTCGTGAACGGCCGCGACAATGGCGCCGTGCACGGTGGTTTGCTCGACGCGTGCCCGGACAACGAGCCGGCGGGTCACGTCCGCGGAAAGCGCAATGGCGTCGACATGCGGCGCTTGCGCGGCGTCCGGACGAAATGGCTTGGTCGCGGGCGCCGGCGAGGGGGCCGGCAAGACGGCGGCATGGTTCAGGTCGGTATCGAGCACGGTCTCCAGCGACGGCACCAACGGCAGCGGCGCCAGCCGCTCGCCCGACAGCATGCGCAACAGATCGTCGATCAGCAATGCACTGCCCATGCCGTCGACCACGGAATGATGTGCAGCCAGGATCAGCGTCGAGCTGCATTCGCCTTGCAGCAAGGTCGCGCGCAGCAGCGGCGCCGCGGACCAGTCGAAGCGCGTGGCGATTTCGCGGGCCGCTTCCGCCTGCCACGAAGCCGGGTCTTGCTCGAGCACGCGCAACGGCACCGCGGCGTCAGCCACGCGATAGAAGCCTGAATTCTGTTGCGCGTCGGTGGCGATGCGGGTCGATAGCAGCGGATGCCGGCGCTGGAGCGCCTGAAAAGCCGTGTGCCATGCGTCCGGCGAAAAGCGCCGGTCGATCTCCGCAACCATCGCGAAATGCGTCGGCCGATTCCGGTCGAGCAGCCAGAACAGGTGTTCCGTGCTCCCGAGCGCCCGCACGGGCCGCTGACTGCCCTCGATTTCCTGTGATTGATTTCGCACCGCCCGACTCCCGAAGTGATGGTCTGCCTCAACAGAACAATCGAGGCGGGTGCGCTATTCCGCCATGGCTGGACTGCTCGACATGCCGGACTATTTTTTTCTGTCGTCGGGGCTGTAGGTCACATAGAGCTTGGTATAGCCCGGTGTGTCGAAATGTCCCGTCCATCCCTGGGGAAGCGTGACGGCCTCGCCGGTCTTCACGAGCATCACCGAACCGTCCGACGACGTCAGCTTTACGCTGCCTGAAAGAAAGTACAGGAACTCGTTGTACGGCAGCCCGTGCGGCCCCTTGATTTCCTCGTGTGAAGGCCCGGATCGATACACGCCGGTCTGGTAAGCGTTGTCGGTCGACGTGAACGTCGCGACGTCCGCGCTCGTTTCGCCGCCTTGGTCTTTTTTCACGGCGTCGGCGCGATTGAATATCGCACCCGCAAGGTCGGACCTCGACGCCTTGATCGGCTTGATCGTTTCAGCGTGCGCATCGACCGAGGTCATGACGCTGAACAACAGCAGTGCTGCGAGGGCGTATCTGGACATCGGCTACTTCTCCTTTGGTTTTTTTCGTGGCAGCGACGTAAAGGGTGAACGCGCTGTCGTGGCGACATTTTGTCGGAAAAACCCGGCTTCGTTTGGCGATCGATCGAAAACGAGACCGCAGATTTGTTTCTCAATGTGTATGAAACCGGTCTGGATACGTGGCCATGCAAAAGCCATTTCCCGGGACACACGTCAGATACGTGATCTGGATTTAATGCATCTCACCGATCGAATCCGATCAGGGCGCTCGAACCGGCTTCGCGAGATCAGCGGCCGTCGAGCGCCCGGACAGATTCGCGGCAGCCGAATTTATCCAGGAGAACGACATGAAAGTAAAGACGATTGCTTTGGTTTTCGCGGCGTGCGCCGCCGTTGCAGCCACCACTTCCGCTTTTGCAAGCAGCCCCGTCGACACGAGCGTCAACGACCAGGCCGTCGGGCAAGCGAGCCAATGGGCGACGGTCGCCAAGTCGCCGAAGGGAAAAACGCGCGCCCAGGTTCGCGCGGAATTGGTGCAGGCCGAGAAAGACGGTCAGCTTGCGGCGCTCGACAAGCTCTATCGAGGCAGTTGATTGCCTGCTGCGGACGCGATGCCGATTTTCGGCATCGTCATTCATCCACCCCGTTCAACACGGTACCGATCATGCACCACGAAACGAAAATTCTGTACACCGGCGAGGTTCGTACCACCGGCGGCCGCGATGGCGCCGCGCACAGCACCGATGGTCGCCTGGATGTGAAGCTCTCCGCGCCGGGCTCGGCCGCGCCCGGCACGAATCCCGAGCAGTTGCTGGCCGCGGGCTGGTCGGCATGCTTCATCGGCGCGATGGGCCTGGCCGCGCAAAAGCTGAAGGTCTCGCTGCCGCGCGACACGCATGTCGATGCGCAGATCGATCTGGCGATGAACGACGGCGCGTACTTCCTGCAGGCACGGCTGAACGTCAGCGTGCCGGGCGTCGACGCCGACGTCGCACAGGCGCTGGTCGACGCGGCGCACCGGACGTGTCCGTATTCGAAGGCGACGCGCGGCAACATCGACGTGGTCGTCACGGTGGTCTGACACGCGTGCGGCGCTCGACGCGATCGACGACCCGTTGGCAACGCTCCGCAAGGTGCAATGACCGCATTGGCGTGGTGTGCGATTTTTCTTGCCGCACTGGCGGCGATCTCGAGGATGCCTCGCGGGCTGACGCTGATCCTGCTCGCAATCGGTTATGCGATCGCGTTCGCGGAAGAAGCGTTTTTCCTCGGCTACATCCAGGCGGGCGCGACCCGGTTGATGCGCGCGCAACCGAATGCCGGCCGGCTGGCGCTTGTGGCTGGCGCCGTTCCGTTCGGCCTTGCTCATTACCAGGGCGGCGCGCTGCTGGTTCTGCTGGCCGGCGTGTCCGGCATCGGTTACGGGCTCGCCTATTGCGCGGGCGGTCTGCAATCGGCCGTGCTCGCGCACTTCGGCGTCAACCTGGTGCAGTTCGGCTTGCTGACCTATCCATTCATCGCCCGGGCCTGAGCGAACGCGCTCTCTGGCCACGAGGGCCCGTGATCCGGCAGTTCGGGTAATACGCGACGGCGGATGGAATATCTGCGCCGTCCAGCTGTTTACGTGGACTGCGGGGTGTTGCCCGCTTGATTTCGCCTGAACCCAAAGAGACATGTCAGATACTGCAGTTCATCAACGTCGGCTTGGTTGCACCGCGGGAGGATCGACGTAGATGACCGCAGCCGAATTGTCCGCCATGCTCCCCGCGATGCTGCCGCGTCTCTGGACCTTCGCGCTGCGAATCTCCGGCGACCGGCACGACGCCGAGGATCTCGTGCAGGGCGCATGCGTCCGTGCACTCGAACGAGCGCATCAGCTACGACCGGGAACCGCGCCGCTCAGCTGGATGTTCTCGATCGTGCAATCCACCTGGCTCAACGAGCTTCGCGCACGCAGCGTGCGTCGGCGCTCGGGCATGGACTGGGACGACGACCTGCTCGAAACCGTCGCCGATCCCACCGCGCCGACACTGGAACAGCAGGCGCTGGACGCGCAGATCGTCAGGGCGGTGCAGCAGCTGCCCGAAGCGCAGCGCGTGGTCATGTTGCTGGTCGCCGTGGAGGGGCTCAGCTATGGCGAAGCGGCCGAGGCGCTCGGCGTACCCATCGGGACGATCATGAGCCGGCTTTCGCGTGCCCGCCAGACGATCGGCGCCCTGTTCGGCGATGGAAGGGGACGACCCATCAAAGGCGCAGCGAAGCGTGAGGATCAGGGGGCATGAAAATGGACGACATCCTGCTCATGGCATACGTGGATGGCGAACTCGCGTCGCACGAGCGCGAGGAAGTCGACAGGGCGATCGGCACGTCGGCCGACATCGCCAGGCGGGTTGCGCTGTTCGAAGCATCGGTGTTGCCCTATCGGTATGCGTTCCAGCGTCAGGAATGGCCGCCGCTGCCGCAGAGGCTGGTCGGCAAGGTCGCTAGGCGTATGCCGGGCCTTTGGCGCGGTCCGCGGTCGGCGGCGTGCGTCGCGGGGATGCGCCGGCGTCGCAGCCCGATGCACGCACGCCGTCGTCCGCGCCGGTTTCGGGGGTTCGCATGATGGTGCCGTGGCTCGCGGTCGCTTTCGTCGCGGGAGCGTTCCAGGTCGGCAGCATGGATGTCGTGACCTGGCGCCGTGCCAGTGTCACCTATGCGCTGATCGCCGCACCCGGCGACACCGACCTCGGCGCGATCGGCAAGCGGATCGCCGACTTCGCTCGATCTAGCCAAGGAGAAAGTCATTCCCCATTGATGGATCGTTCTTTGTAGGCCCGACCACCTGTCAGATCGAGTCCCGGCTAATACACATGAGGCCCATACTGATGTCGGATGTTCGCGACGATTCAACGAAAATGCACTTTGAACGCTCCGGTGTAATGCGGCGACCATCGGCTGCGCGGCATGTGACAGGCGCTGTCGCGCCGGGGTGGTGGTGAGGCGGCATGCAGCGACTTGCGTTCGCTTTTTAGTGTTTATTTAGTGTTCGTGTCGGCACGCGAGGGATCGAATTTTAGGGGCCGGAGCAGGAAGCCTTGCGGGCATTGGCTCGCGGTGCAGGCGTGATCCAAAGATAAACGAATTGTGAACCCTTCCCGCCGCAAAATTTTGCACAATGGCGACAGCGCGGCCCGTTGCCGCGATTCACCCCCGGGAACCCGGCCAGCCGGACCGGGGCCGGCCCGAACCGATACCCGACCTCGGCACCGACGTGCCGCCGCCCGCCGCCATGGACCAACCGAAACGCATCCTGATCGTCGAGGACGACGCCGACATCGCCGACGTGCTGAGCCTGCACCTGCGCGACGAGCGCTACGAGGTCGTGCACAGCGCGGACGGCGCCGAAGGGCTGCGCCTGCTCGAGCAGGGCGGCTGGGATGCGCTGATCCTCGACCTGATGCTGCCGGGTGTCGACGGCCTCGAAATCTGCCGGCGCGCACGTGCGATGACGCGCTACACACCGATCATCATCACGAGCGCGCGTTCGAGCGAGGTGCACCGGATCCTCGGCCTCGAGCTCGGCGCCGACGACTATCTGGCCAAGCCGTTTTCGGTGCTGGAACTCGTCGCACGCGTGAAGGCGCTGCTGCGGCGTGTCGATGCGCTCGCGCGCGATTCGCGGATCGACGCGGGCACGCTCGACGTCGCGGGGCTGGCGATCGACCCGATCGCACGCGAGGCGAGCGTGGACGGCGCGCGCATCGACCTCACGCCGCGCGAATTCGACCTGCTGTATTTCTTCGCGCGGCACCCGGGCAAGGTGTTCTCGCGGATGGACCTGCTCAATGCCGTGTGGGGTTACCAGCACGAAGGCTACGAACACACGGTCAACACCCACATCAACCGGCTGCGCGCGAAGATCGAGGCCGATCCGGCCGAGCCCGTGCGGATCCTCACCGTGTGGGGCCGCGGCTACAAGCTCGCCGCGCCCGGCCAGCGGGACGCATGATGAAGCTCACCCTTACCCAGCGGCTGTCGCTCGTATTCTCGGTGCTGCTGCTTGCGTGCTCGGGCGCGTCCGCGTGGCTGCAGATCCGCGCGAACGACATGCGCGAGCAGGAAGTCGTGCAGGGGCTGTCGCGCGACCTGGCCGCCAATATCGTCAACAGCGTGACCCACAGCGCGCCGCTGATGGACGCGAACGGGCTGCGCCCGGATGCCGTGCGCACGCTGTTCGGCCAGCTGATGGGCGTGAACCCGAGCGTCGAGGTGTACCTGCTCGACAACGCGGGGCGCATCAAGGGCGACGATGCGCCGCCCGGCCACGTGAAGCGCGACCGCGTCGATCTCGCGCCCGTGCAGCGCTTCATCGCGGGCGAGCCGCTGCCGATCCTCGGCGACGACCCGCGCAGCCCCGACGCGCGCAAGGTGTTCAGCGCCGCGCCGCTGCAGCGCGCGGGGCAGCCGCCGTCGGGCTACATCTACGTGGTGCTGCTCGGCGAGGCGCACGACCGGCTGGCCGCGCGCGTCGACGCCGGCAACGTGCTGCGCACGACGCTGTGGTCGATGGCGCTGGTCGCGCTGCTCGGCCTGCTCGCGGGCCTCACCGCATTCAGCTTCATCACGCGCCCGCTGCGCCGGCTGACGGACGCGATGCGCCGCTTCGACGCGAACGGCACGCCCGACACGCAGCCGCCGGTGCCGCGCTCGCGGCCGGGCCGGCGCGGCGACGACATCGTCGTGCTCGAATCCGCATTCGCGCAGATGGCCGACCGGATCGGCGACCAGTGGCGCGCGCTGACGCACCAGGACCAGCAGCGGCGCGAACTGATCACGAACATCTCGCACGACCTGCGCACGCCGCTCACGTCGCTGCACGGCTATCTGGAGACGCTGTCGCTGAAGTCGGAGACGCTCGCCGAGACCGAACGGCGGCGCTACCTGTCGATCGCGCTCGCGCAGAGCGCGAAGGTCGGCCGGCTCGCGCAGGCGCTGTTCGAGCTCGCACGGCTCGAATCGGGCGGCGTGCAGGCCGAGCGCGAGCCGTTCTCGCTCGTCGATCTCGTGCAGGACGTGTTCCAGAAATTCGAGCTGACCGCGCAGGCGCGCGGCGTCGCACTGCATGCGCGGATCCCGGCACGGGTGCCGGTCGTGTCGGCCGATCTCGGGATGATCGAGCGCGTGCTGACCAACCTGCTCGACAACGCGCTGCGGCACACGCCCGCGCACGGCGAAGTCGAGGTCGCGCTGGAGCCGCGCGGCGACCGCGTGGTCGTGACCGTGGCCGATACCGGGGAAGGGATTCCGGTGGCGCGGCGCGAAGGGTTGTTCCAGCGGCCGCAGCGGCCGATGAGCGGCGGCGCGGTGACGAGCGGCGGGCTCGGGCTGCTGATCGTGCACCGGATGCTGGCGCTCAACGGCAGCAGCATCCGGCTGGTCGACCGGACCGGGCGCGGTGCGGTGTTCGAGTTCGCGCTGGCGGTGGCGGCGCCTGCTGTCGGCGACGGGCGCTGACCGTAGTCACCGCCCGCGCTCAACCGCCGCGCTTGCGCCGCACGTCGCTCGGCGTCATGCCGGTCCAGCGCTTGAACGCGTGGCGAAACCCCACGGCGTCGCTGAAGCCGAGCGTCAATGCGATGTCCTCGGTACTGAGCGTGGTCGTGCTGAGGTAGTCGATCGCGAGCGCCTTGCGCACGCTCGCCAGCAGTTCGCTGTATGACGTGCCTTCGGCTTCGAGCTTGCGGCGCAGCGTGCGCGACGTGATGCACAGGATCGCCGCGATCGCGTCGATGTCGGGAAACTGCCCGGGCGTGCGCGTGAGTTCCTGGTACACGCGCCGCGTGACGCCGGCCTGGCTGCGCAATTCATCGAGCAGGCTCGCGCAATGCGACGACACCTGCGCGGCGGTAATCGGATTCGCGAGCTGCGGCGCACGCGTGAGCCACGCGGCCGGGTAGCTGAGCACATGATGCGGCTGGTCGAAGGCGATCGGGCATTCGAGCGCATCGGCCAGCAGCGCCGCGTGCGCCGGCTGCGGTTGCGCGAACTGCGCGCGCGCCGGCACGCACCATGCACCCATCACGTCCTTGATGATCGTCACGTGCAGCGCGAACTGCATGTCGATCAGGAAACGGTACATCGGCTCGTCGAGATCGGGCAGCGCGACTTCGTGCCGGTCAGGAAACTGCCACGACGCGGTATCGCCCTGCTCGACCCAGCGGATCGCGAGCATGCCGTTCGCGAGCCGGTGATATTTGACGGCCGATTCGAACGCGTGCGCGAGCGATTCCGAACACAGCATCGCGTAGCCGTACATCCCGTAGCTCGATACGTGCAGCCGGTGGCCGACGCGCACGCCGAGATCGGCGCCGTCGTAGCGGCCGATCGCATTGCGCGCGGCCGTGAGGAACTGCAGCGGCGACGTGAGCGTGAACGGGTCCGCGACGGCGGCCGGCGTGAGGCCGGTACCGTCGAGCACCGCGACCGGGTCGAGGCCGGCTTGCGCCGCCACGTCGAGCAGCACGGCCAGCTTGGCCGGCGTGAAGCGCTGCTGGCGCAACGCGTGGGTCGGCTCGACGTCCGGCAGGCGGGCTGCGCGGGCGGTCGTCGGGTTCAAGAGCGCACTGCGCGGCATGGGAGCATCCTGCGTCCGAATCGATATCGTTTACGGCACGCAATTCTGCGCGGGATCGGTCCCAAACGCCACAGGGTTCACCCTGATACGCGCGCCGGCGCCACCCGGCGCGGCCGGCGTCGGCCGCCTGCAACCCGCTTCAACCGGCCTGGAACACGCCGGCCTCCCACGCGAACGGCTTCGCGAGCCGGTTCCACGTGTTGATCTGCGCGACGATCAGCGTGAGCGTGGCCAGTTCGTCGCGATCGAAGTGCGCGCGCGTCGCGTCGACGAGTGCGTCGCCGATCGCGTGCTCGCTGATCAGCGTCAGTGCTTCCGCCCAGCGCAGCGCGGCCTGCTCCTTCGGGCTGTAGAGATCGGGCGTTTCGTGCCACACGGGCAGCAGGTTGTAGCGCAGCGGATCGTCGCCCGCGTGGATGCCTTCCTTGATGTGACGGTCGAGACAGTAGGCGCAGCCGTTGAGCTGCGATACCCGTGCGCGCACGAGTTCCACGAGCTTGAAATCGTGGCCGGTGTTATTCGCGTATTCCTCGACGTTGAGCACGACGTCGAGCAGCCGGGCGGGGAGTTGTCCAAACGAGATGCGTTCTGGCATGGCGACTGACCTTTGGAAGCGTTGTTGGATGTCGTGTTCCGGCTCGGTACGCTGTTGCGATCTGCGTCACATGAACAGTAATCCTGAATATATGGCGGCGGGATCGGCCGGCGAGCAAAGGCACCATGCACGCATGATCCGTTGTGCGGATGCGGCGGCTTCATGGGCGGCGGCGCGCGGCACGTGCGGCCGTGGTGAACCGGAAGCGAAGCGATCGTATCAGGTGCACCTGCCGACCGGAATCGCCGGATTCCGTATGTTGTTCATGCCGATGAGGAGATAGTCGACTCGCGAAAGCGGTCAGCCCTGATCGTCCTGACGCGTGCGCAGAATCGCATCGGCGAACTCGACGAACCCGCTGCCGCCCGGGCCTCGCGTGATCCAGCGCGGCAATGCAGGCAACTGCTGCAGATACTCGACCACGGTGCTCATGCCGGCCGTGTGGGTGAAGTAGCCGAACATCGGCGCGTCGTTGGTGGAATCGCCGGAATAGGCCACGCAATCGCGCGCCGAACCGGCGTCGACGCCGAACGTGTCAGACAGCACGCGCAGCGACATCGACAGCTTGTCGTACCCGCCGACCCAGCCGATGATCCACAGATTGTTGATGGTCGCGTCCGCGCCGGCCTCGGCCAGTGCGTCGCGTATCCGGTCGTCCTGGTCGCTGCCGGTGCGGGCGTACGCGAGCGAGGTCAGCCTGAAATCCTGGTCGTCCGCGTGGCGGGCGGCGGGTACGGCCGTCTCGACCTGCCGCGCGATGCGCGAGAGCGCGGCGCGTGCGTCGGCACGCGCATCGTCCACGTGCCAGTAACGGCGTTCGGCGCCATGCCCGTCCGCGCCGCGCCGGATGAACAGCCCGCCGTTTTCCGCGATCACGCCGTCGACCGGCCACATGCGCGCCATCTGGTCGCACCAGCCGGCCGGCGCGGCGGTCACCGGGATCACGCGGATGCCGTGCGCCTGCAGGCGTTCGAGTGCCGCATAGGTCTGCGCGGCCAGCCGGCCGCGATGGGTCAGGGTCTCGTCCATGTCGGTCAGCAGGAAGCGGACGGACGAGAAGGTGTCGGCGGGGGCCTGGGCAAGCGGCTGCATGGTCTCGACAGCGGAATGACGATCGTCGATTATGAAGAAGGGCGCGTGGCCGTGCCACGCCGCTTCCTGCTTAGCAATTCGCACCGGGGAATAAGCGGTCGCCTGCGCGGGTCGGCAAAGTTGTCTGGACAAGCTCGAACCGACGCATGTCCGTTTCGATCATCTTTTCGGCCGCCCGGATCATTTTCAAAGTGCGCCGCGCGGGCGATAGTCGCCGATCAGGCGATGGTCCGCGCTTCTCCGGCGTGCAGGCCATCGTGCGAACGGCGCGGCCGGCGCGCCGTCCCCCGTGGAGTGAGACATGACGAAGAGACACTGGACCGGGTCGTATGGCTCGATCCCCGCCGAGATCGATCCCGATCGCTTTCCTTCCGTAAGCGCGTTGCTCGACAACGCGATGCGCCGTTTCGCCGATCGCCCGGCGTTCCACTCGTATGGCCGCACGCTGACCTATGCCGACGTCGACCGCCTGTCGACCGCGCTGGCCGCCTATCTGCAGCAGGTCGTGGGCGTCCGCAAGGGCGATCGCGTGGCCGTGATGCTGCCCAACGTGCCCGCGTTTCCGGTCGCGTTCGTCGCCATCGCGAAGATCGGCGCGATCCAGGTCAACGTGAACCCGCTCTATACGGCGCGCGAACTCGAGCATCAGCTCAATGACGCGGGCGTCGAAGTCGCCCTGGTGTGCGGCGGGTCGATGGGCACGTTCGCCGAAGTGGTCGGCGGCACGCGCGTGCGCACCGTGCTGAGCGTCGGGCGCGGCGATCTCGGCGTCGTCGATGCGCCGGCCGGTGCCTGCGACGCACTGCCGCCCGGTTCGATCCCGCTTGCGGATGCCGTTGCCGCCGGGGAATCGCTCGCGCTCGAACCGGTCGCGCTGGAAGGCGCGGACCTGTTGCTGCTGCAGTACACGGGCGGCACGACCGGCCTGTCGAAGGGCGCCGCGCTGTCGCATCGCAACCTCGTCGCGAACATCGAGCAGTTCGGCGCGATCGTGCCGGCCGCGCGCGAGCCGGGCGAGGAGGTCGTCGTCACGGCGATCCCGCTGTATCACATCTTCGCGCTGACGGTGAACTTCCTGTCGTACTTCGCGATCGGCGCGCAGAACTGGCTGATCGCGAACCCGCGCGACATGGACGGCTTCATCGACGTGCTGAAGGCCGCGCGGCCGACGGTGTTCGTCGGCGTGAACACGCTGTACGCGGGGCTCGCCGGCCATCCGCGCCTGACGGAAGTCGACTGGTCGCGCCTGAAGCTGTCGGCCGGCGGCGGCGCGGCCGTGATCGACGTGATCTCGTCGCGCTGGAAGGCGGTGACGGGCAACTTCATCCGCGAGGGCTACGGGCTGTCGGAAACGTCGCCGGTCGTATCGTTCAACCCGCAGTCGATCGACTCGTTCACGGGTACCACGGGCCTGCCGCTGCCGTCGACCGACGTGAAGCTGCTCGACGACCAGGACAACGAGGTGCCGATCGGCGGCGCGGGCGAGATCTGCGTGAAGGGGCCGCAGGTGATGGGCGGCTACTGGCAGAAACCGGACGCGAATGCGGCCGCGTTCACGGCCGACGGCTATTTCCGCACCGGTGACGTCGGCGTGTTCGACGAAGCCGGTTTCCTGCGGATCGTCGACCGCAAGAAGGACATGATCATCGTGTCGGGCTTCAACGTGTATCCGAACGAGGTGGAAGCCGTGGCCACCGCCGTGCCGGGCGTCGCCGAATGCGCATGCATCGGCGTGCCGGACGCGCGCACGGGCGAGGCGGTCAAGCTGTTCGTGGTGCTGGCGCAGGATGCGTACGTGACGGAGGAGCAGCTCGTCGCGCATTGCCGCGAGAGCCTCGCGGGCTACAAGGTGCCGAAGCTCATTCGCTTCGTCGACCGGCTGCCGAAGTCGACCGTCGGCAAGATCCTGCGCCGGGAACTCAGTCGCACCGACTGATGGCGCCGGCGCGCCGTGCAGCGCCCGGCGCGCCGAAGGCCCGGAAGGCTCCGCGCGGGCCGCTCAAGTACAATGCGAGCGGTTCGATCGACGGGGACGCGATGACCGGTTCAGATTCACTTTCCGCCCAGCCCGGGCCGACAGCCGGGCGTGCGTTGCCGTCGCCGAGCGCGACGGTGCCGATCTCGCTCGTCAACGGCTTCCTCGCGAGCGCGGGCGCGCAGCGCGACGTGGTCGAGCGCTACCTGCGCGGGGCCGGCATCCCGATCGAGCTGCTCGGCGAACCGCATGCGCGCGTGACGGAGGAGCAGTTCTCGACGCTGTACCGCACACTCGCGATCGACCTCGACGACGAGATGCCCGGCATCTTTTCGCGCCCGCTGCGCGGCGGCACGCTGAAGTACCTGTGCCTGAGCCTGCTCGATGCGCGCAACCTCGAAACGGCGCTGCATCGTTTCGGCCAATTCTTCCATATCCTGCTCGACGATTTCTTCGTCGAATCGAAGCGCGACGGTCTCGTCGCGCAGGCGGTGCTGCGCCCGAACGATGCCGTCGGCCCGATCGGCGCGCTTGGCCAGGAGCTGATGCTCAAGCTCGTGCACGGCGTGTGCTCCTGGCTGATCGGGCAGAAGATCCCGCTGCTGCAGATCGAGTTCGCGTGCCCGCGGCCGCGCCATGCGGTCGACCACCTGTACTTCTTCACCGGCGCCGTGCAGTTCGACTGCGAGCGCACGCTGATGCGCTTCAGCGCGGACTACCTCGACGCGCCGATCCGGCAGAGCAAGCGCAACCTGCGCAAGTTCCTTGCGCGCGCACCCGGCGACTGGATCTTCGAATCGTTCAGCGAACAGCTCGTGTGCCATCGCGTGCGGCAGTACCTGTCGGAAGCGTTGCCCGACCTGCCGGTGATCGACCACGCGGCCGAGCATCTGCATTGCTCGGTGCGCACGCTGAGCCGCCACCTGGCCGCCGAAGGGACGACGTTTCAGGTGCTCAAGGACGAACTGCGGCGCGACATCGCGATCCAGCGGCTGACCGATACGCCCGACACGATCGCGGCGATCGGCGCCGACATCGGCTTCGACGATCCGAGCGCGTTCCATCGCGCGTTCCGGCACTGGACGGGGAGCACGCCGGGCACTTACCGGCGGCGCGTGTAACGCGTCGCGCATCGCTTCAAGGTAGCCGGTTCCCATAACCGGCTACCCTCGCGCGCTCCCATGGACGGCTCCCCTGGGCGGGATGGTTTACGAATCCGACGGACAGGCAGGGCGCCCGTTGCCGAAGCTGCGCACCGTGCTCGCGATGCGGGTGGCGAACTGCTCGATCATGCGCTGTTGCACGCGCACCATGTCGGCGTAGCCTCCGGGGGCCGCCTCGTTGAGCCGCGTGCTGCACGAAATGCGCGCGCCCGGCGTGTCCTGCTGCACACCGACGACCCAATCGGCTTCGAACTGCGCCATGTGCCCGGGCCACGCATCGAAGCGGCGCACCTGCGTGCGGATGCTCATGACGGTCTGGTTCGACGGACGCGGCAGGCCGGTGACGTTGCGCGCGCCCAGCTGCTCGACGAGCGCCGACGAAAGCGCTGCGCGCAGCTCGTCGCCGAGCGGTGCGACCCAGCGTTCGTTGTCGAGTATCACCGCGGTGCCCGTCCCGCTGCGCACGACCATCTGCTGCTGGTCGAGCTGGGCGGGGATGCCGACCGGTAACACGTTGATCGCCAGCGGCGCGGTGGCGCGTGCTGCCGCCGCCGTCGCCGTTGCCGGCGCGGACGTGGCCGGCGAGACGAGCGTGTAGTAATGCACCGGGTTCGACGCGCAGGCGGTCAGCGCGATGACGGCGCCGGCGCCCAGGGCGATCGTCCGGGCGCGAATCGGGAAGCTCATGGTTGTCGTGGCTCCTGCTGGACAGGCGGGGTTGAAGGGGCGACAGGCGCGCTCGGCGCGTGATCGGCCCCGGTTCCCCGGAGCAGCGATTCGGGACGGCGGCCCAGCATGTCGGTCAGCGTGCGCAACGATCGCGCGGTACGCTGGACTTCGGTCAGCGTGTTCGCCAGGTTTTCCTGAAGCGGGCCGTCGTCGGCGATGCCCTGGCGCAACGCGCCGAACGTCTGGTTCGCCTGGTCGAGCGCGCGCGTCGTCGACGGCAGCAACTGGCCGTTGACCTGCCTGAGCGTCGCGTCCAGGTTCGTCAGGCTCGAATCGACATGCTTGCCGATCGAATCCAGCGGCATCTTGTTGATCTTGTCGACGATGTCGGCGATCTGCTCCGGCAACTTGTCGAACGTACTCGCCACGGTGGGCAAGGTCAGCGGTGTTGCATTCGCATCGAACGGCACCTTCGGCGCGTTTTTCACGAAATCGAACGAAATGTAGAGCTGCTCCGTCAGCAGGTTGCCGGTACGCGCCTGCGCACGGAGCCCATGCTCGACCAGGCCCGCGAGAAACTGGGCCGCGCGCGGATTGCCGTTGCCTTCGGTCTTCTGCAGCTTCTCGATGACGGGGCCGAGCCGATACGGATAGACCTTCACCATGACGATGGACTGGAAGCGCCGGGTGGCACGGTCGAAGTCGAGCCGGGTCGAGACGACCTTGCCCATTTCGATACCGGAAAATTCCACCGGTGCCCCGACGGCGAGCCCGCGCAACGGCAGCTCGAAACGGAGCCGAATGAGTTGGGATGGCCCGTCCGGCGCAGCCATCGCGAGAGTTTCGTTATCGGCGAGCGTAAACAGGCGGCCGGCAGGGGCTGCCGCCGCATCACTGTCTTCCGGTGTCGCGAACGCGATGCCGCCGCCCACGATCGTCGCGACCGACTGGGTCTTCAGCTTCAGGCCGTTCGCGTCGAGCGACAGATCCATGCCGCTCGCGTTCCAGAAGCGCGTATCGGTCGTCACCAGCCGATCGTACGGCGCATCGATGAATACCTGCAGGTTCATGTCGCGGCTCTGCATGTCGAGCTTGTACGACGCGACGTGGCCCACCATCAGATGGCGGTAATAGACCGGCGAGCCGATATCGAGCGAACCGAGATCGGTGGCCCGCAACGCGAAACTCGTCCCCGGCATGCCGTTGATGACGGTAGGCGGCGTCTCGAGCCCGGTGAAGGCTTTGCGCGCGTTCTCCGAGCGGCCCGTGTCCATGCCGATGTACGCGCCGGAGAACAGCGTGTCGATACCCGATACGCCGCTCATGCCGACGCGGGGGCGCACGACCCAGAACCGCGTGTCGTCGTGAATCAGGTTGCGCGCATTCTTCACGAACGACACCGTCGCGACGACGTGCGAACTGTCGTCGCTCAGCGAGATGGCGGTCACGGTGCCGATCACGACGTCCTTGTACTTGACGGGCGTCTTGCCGGCTTCGAGGCCTTGCGCGGTGTTGAACGTGATCGTGATTTCCGGTCCGACGGACAACCACGCGTGGATCACCATCGACAGGCCGATCAACGCCGCGACGAGCGGCACGAGCCAGACGAGCGAAAGCCGCAGGCGGTTGCGTGTCACGGGCGGGTCGTGGGGTTCGAGGCCTTGCGGCCCGGATGCAGGATTCATGCTTTCTCGGCGTCCCAAATGAGGCGTGGGTCAAAACTCATCGCAGACAGCATCGTGAGAATGACGACCATGCCGAAAAACAAAATGCCGGCGCGCGGCTCGATCTCGGACAGCGGACCGAACTTCACCAGCGCACAGATGATCGCGACGACCAGCACGTCCAGCATCGACCAGTAGCCGACCAGCTCGACCGCGCGGTACAGCACGGCCCGCTCGCGCATGGCCGACACGCTGCGCCGGCCGGTCGTGACGAGCAACGTGCCGATTGCGAGAAACTTCGTGCACGGCACGACGACGCTCGCGATGAAGATCACCGACGCGATGCCGTACGAGCCGCTTTTCCAGAACACCACGACGCCGCTGAGGATCGTCGATTCGCTGTGGCTGCCGAGCAGCGTGGTGCGCATCACCGGCAACAGGTTGGCCGGGATGTAGAAGATCAGGCTGGCGATCAGGAGTGCCCACGCGCGCACGAGGCTGTTCGAACGACGCGCGTGCAGCGCGGAGCCGCACCGCGGGCAGCGTTCCGCTTCGGCGGCATGCGCGTGCGCATCCTGCGCGGCGGATGCGTGCGTGCGGCAGACGAGGCCGCACGCATGGCACCCGATCATGCCCAGTTGACTGGCGCGTACAGGCAGGCTCACGGGCGGCCTCCGGACGTTTCCACCGGCACGACCCAGTCCCACAGCTGGCGCGTGTCGTGACCCGCGATCAGCGGGATCAGCACCATCAGCACGGCCGTGGCCCACAAGCCGGCGCCGGGAATGATCTGCATGATGCTCGACAGCTTGATGATGGCGATCAGGATGCCGAGCAATCCGACCTCGATCATGCTCCAGGGTCGCAGCGCGACGAGCAGCCGCATCAGCGGGCCGAACGCGGGCGCGCGACGCCCGGCGCGGGCAAAGGCCAGCAACCAGATCAGCGTGGCGATCTGCAGGAACGGCACCACCACGATGGCGAGCGCCGTCGGAATCGCGATCGGCGCGGCGAAGCCTTCGGCAAGCGCGAGCGCGGATTGCCACAGCGTGGCTTCGCTATGCAGCCCCTGTACGCTGATCCGCATGATCGGGCAGAGGTTGGCGATGGCGAACACCACGCCTGCGGCAACCGCCAGCGCGAGCCACCGGTCGATGTCGAGCCAGCTCGATCGAAACAGCACGGCGGAACATCGCTCGCAACGCGCGACCTCGTGAGGCTCCAGCGCGCGGCGTCGGTAGACGCTGTCGCAATGCTCGCAGGCGATCAGGGTCGGATACGTGTCCATGTGTTCGTGTTGCTCGCGCATGCGCGCTCGATGACTTGCTTCGCAGTGTGCTTGGCGTCGATGGACGTTTTTGTGCGGTTTGATGGAGAAATGATGGAGCCGGAATGTGCTTGAATGCGGTGCGTTTCCATCGATCGCGATCTCGTCACGCCTTCGCGGAAATGGCGCGGAGTTCCTCGAGATCGAGGTCGCGCGTCAGTTCGTGCAGCGTGTGCTCGTCGATGTCGCCGGCGCGGTAGAGGCGCATGAGCTCGGCACGTCCCGCCGCGATCAGTTCCAGCACGGTATCCGAACGCGCATCGAGTTGGGACTTGTATTCGTCGGCGTGCCGCGCGTAGCGGGCCATGTCCTCGGCCTTGTGCTTGTGAATGTCCAGCAGCATCGGGTGAACGAGTTCGCCTGCCGCGTTGTATGCCCGTTTCGCCATCAACTCATACTGCACCTTGGCAATCACGGCCTCCGCCTCGCTCATGCTCAGGCGAGGCTTGTCGCTTTCCGGCGCCGCGAGCCCCGTCCAGCGGATCACGGCGCTGAGCGTCTGCCCCTGCACCAGCACGGTGGCGAGGATGACGGCAATGGCGGTGACGAGGATGAAATCGCGCCCCGGAAAACTGTCCGGCAAGCTGGCGGCGAGCGCCAGGGTGATCACCCCCCGCATGCCGGCCCAGCTCAATACCGTCGCATCGGCAAGCCCGAGCGGATGGAAGCGGGTCACGCCCAACTTCCGCAGCAGGATGAGCGCGCCGTCCGACACACACACCCAGGCAAACCGCGCGAGGATCACGGAAAGAACGACGATCAGCACCGGCACACCCATCTCCGCCAGCATCGTGTCGAGCCCGTCGCCCCGCTGGATCAACTCATGCAGCGAGGATCCGATGATCAGGAACACGAAGGCCTCGAGAATGAAGATCGTGACAGTCCAGAAGCCCGTGCCGTACAGGCGCGCCGACGCGTTGAGCACGCGATGCTGGAACCAGGCACAGATGAGCCCCGTGGTCACGGTGGCGATCACCCCCGAGACGTGGAAGCGCTCGGCCAGAAGATAGGAGCCCCACGCACAAAGCGGACTGGCGGCGATGACCAGGCTGTCTTCGTCGAGATGGCGCATCAGGAGCACCCAGGCGCCACCCACGACGGCGCCGATCAGTACGCCACCCAGCGCGAGCAGTGCGAAGCTGCCAAGGGCTTCGGCCGGACTGAACAGGCCCGTCACGCCCGCCGCCACCGCAAAGCGAAACAGCACGAGGCCCGTCGCATCGTTGAACAGGCTCTCTCCCTCCAGGAGGATCAGGAGGCGGCGCGGCAGTTTGACCTGCTGCAGCGCGGCGCGGGCCGAAACCGCATCCGGCGGCGCGACCAGTGCGCCCAGGGCCGCGCAAGCCGCCCAGGGCAGGGAGGGCACCAGCCAGTGGGTGACGAGGGCCACCACGACCGTGGTGAAGAGCACCGCACCAATCGCCAATGCCCCGACGCCCAGCATGTGCCGGCGCAGATGGTCGAGTGAAATTCCCAGGGCGCTGTCCATCAGCAACGGGGGCAGAAAGATCACCAGCACCAGTTCCGGATCGATATGCACCTCGGGCAGGCCGGGCAGAAAGGCGATGAACCCGCCACCGATGATCAGTGCGACGGCGGGGGGGAGCCCGAGCTTATGCCCGACATAGTGCAAGACAAGGATCGCCAGCAGCAGCGCGATCATCAATTCGAAAATAGCCATGGTGACGGTTTTGTTGTCAGAGCTTCGGTGGTGAGTTGCCCATGCGCGCTTCAGCCGGACGGAAGGCGCAATGCGGGGCATGGTTTCCAGGAGCCGGACGGCTTCAGTGTCCGGCCGGGAGTTTGAAGCGAGCCCCTTCTATTTCGTGATCCGGGCAAAGTCGATGCTGGAGATGTGAAGCGCGAGTATCATCGCGGCCCAGTTCGTCGGGCGGCCATTCCGCACGCTTGGCCGATAAATCTCGTCGCCCGGTTCGATAGGCATTCCACTCGCCGCACATAACCCTGTCCGTCTGGCATATCCTTTATGCCAGGTTTGATAGCCATAATGTCCGCCCGTTGAATCCCGCCATGAAAGCACCACCGTGCTGGACGTCGGTTGATCAAGAATATCGATCGTTGCGCAGCACCTCGATCGATCGCCAGAAGTCGTTTTTCTACGTGAATCAACCGCGCAATCCTTGCGCTGCCGGTTGATTCGCGCGCCGTCGCTGCATGCGTCGAGTGAGCGCATCATGCGGCGCCAGCGTTCCTCCGGTTCGATTTCGTCGATCGGAATCAGCTTTCCGCAACCAATCCGTGAATCATCGCTTCTTTCCAGTTCGCGAGAATCGCCATCGATTGACGAAGAGACATTTCCCTGATTTCTCATTTCGCACCTCGCTGCGCGCATGCAGTTGATCAGATCTCTGGAAAAGAAGTTTTCCAATAATTAAATCAAGAATCCAATTTTCATCTTGATTAAAGAAACAACCCGATTCAAAAACAGAGGAATCGCAGCGTGGCCGCAGGCGTGCAATGAGCGCAGGCCGGTTCCTACAAGCCGGTTCTGCGCGCCAGTCTGGCGAGGTCGATGACCGTCGCGACCAGCGCGGCCAGCAACACGGCGGCGAGTATCAGATAGCTCGGCGTCTCGCGGATCACGCCCGCGATCGGGTTGTCGGTCGCAGCAGACGAAACGGCGAGGATCAGGCCGTAGACGAGAAACCATCCGGTCGCGATCGTCAGCACGACAGCGGCGACCATCAGCAAGCCGATGATCCGTGCCACGCGCCGCCGCGATCCATGGCGCGCGTTCACTGGGTGCTGCGCAGCCGGTAGCCGACGCCGCGCATCACCTCCGGCATCCCGGACGCGCCCGCGCATTCGAGCTTCTTGCGCAGCCGGCTGATATGGCTGTCGACGGTACGCTCCAGCGCATCGATGTCGGCGAGGCAGGCGTCGATCAGTTCGCTGCGCGTGAACACGCGGTTCGGCGAGCCGGCCAGGTGCGCGAGCAGCCGGAATTCGGTCAGCGTCAGCGAGACGCTGGTTTCTCCGGTGTCCGTGCGAACCGTGGTCAGGTAGCTTTGCGTATCGATTTCAAGGTTGCCGACCTTGATGAAGCGTCCCGACGCGGCGGTTTCGAACCGACGCAGGATTGCACGGATGCGCGCGACCACCTCGGCCGGATTGAACGGCTTCGTGATGTAGTCGTCCGCACCGAAACGCAGCCCCTGCAGGCGGTCGATCTCGCGATCGAGCGCCGTGATGATGACGATCGGCGTGTCGCCGCGGCGGCGCAGTTCGACCAGGACTTCCCAGCCGTCCTTCTTCGGCATCCTGACGTCGAGCAGGATCAGGTCGGGCTTCAGTACGGGCTGCACGTCGAGCACGGCCTGGCCGTGACCGACGCGGTAGGTACGAAAACCGTCGTGGGCGAGGTAGGCGTCGAGTATTTCGGCGATCTCCGGATCGTCTTCGGCAATGAGTATCAGAGGGTTCATCGGGTTCACTGGAAGTGAGCGTGACCGGTAGGCGGGCCGGCGGCGCGGCACGTGCGCCGCCGGACTTCACCGTGCTTTCAGTCGTCGCGAACGGATCGGCGACGGCTCATGGCTCAGTTGTTCGCCACGTTGTTGGCGGGAGGCACGTCGGTGTCGATCAGCCCGCCACCGAGCGCCTTGTAGAGCGCGACCGCGTTGCCCAGTTCGGCGTTGCGCAGATCCAGCAATGCCTGGCGCGCGGCATACAGCTGCCGCTGCGAGTCGAGCAGTTCCAGCCGATCCTCGATGCCGGCGCGATAGCGCAGGTTCACGAGATCGGTACGGCGCTCGGCGCTCTTGACGACCTTCGCTTGCGCATCGATCTGGCGGCTGAAGGTCTCGCGCCCGGCGAGGCCGTCGGCCACTTCGCGGAACGCGGTCTGGATCGAGCGTTCGTACTCGACGACCGCGCTGGACTTGCGCACTTCCGCGAGATTCAGCTCGGAGCGCAGCCGGCCGCCCTGGAAGATCGGCAGCGTGACCTGCGGCGCGAAGCTCCACACGCGCTGGCCGCCGTCGAACAGGCTGCCCAGCCCCGGGCTGAGGAAGCCGATCGACGAGGTCAGCGACAGCCGCGGGAAGAACGCGGCGCGCGCCGTGCCGATGTCGGCGTTGGCGGCGACGAGGTTCTGCTCGGCCTGCTGGATGTCCGGCCGGCGGTACAGCAATTCCGACGGCAGCCCGGCCGGCAGTTGCGTCATCACCGGCTGGCGCTCCAGCGACAGCGGGTCGGGCAGGTTCTTCGGCAGGTCGGTGCCGACCAGCAGCCGCAGTGCGTTGCCCGCCTGCTCGACGGCGCGCGAACGCGCCTCGAGATCGGCGCTGGCGCTCGCGACCTGGCCTTCGGCCTGCGCGATGTCGACGCCGCTGGCCTGGTCCGCGAGCTTGAGCCGGCGCGCGAGGTCGAGCGACTGGCGCCAGTCGTTCAGCGTGCGCTCCGACAGCGCGCGCTGTTCCTGCGCGAGGCGCTCGGCGAAATACGCGTTGGCCACGGAGCCGACGAGCGCGATCTGCACCGCACGACGGCCGTGATCGGTCGCGAGGTAGCGCGCGAACGCCGCATCGGACAGCGATTTCACGCGGCCGAACAGGTCGATCTCGAACGCGCTGAGGCCGATGTTCACGCCGTACTGGTTCTGCGTGTTTTCGAGCAACGGCGGGTTCGATTGCGAGTCGGCGGGCGTGCGCTGGCGGGTGAAGCTCGCGCCGGCACCGATCGACGGCAGGCGCGCGGAACGCTGGATGCCGTACTGCGCTTCGGCAGCCTGGACGTTCAGCGCGGCCAGGCGCAGGTCGCGGTTGTTCTCGAGCGCGAGCTCGATCAGGCGCTGCAGGCGACGGTCGCCGAACATCGTGCGCCAGCCGAGATCGGCCGCGTTCGCGTGCTGGTCGGCCGCGGCAGCGGTCGTATAGGCGGTCGGCACCGGCATCTCGGGCCTGACCAGCTTCGGCGCCATCGAGCACGCCGACAGCGCGAGCGCGGCGGAAACCGCGGCGGAAAGAATGAGTGATCGCATGGCATCAACCTTCATGTTCGTGGGTCACGGTGGCGGGCTTCTTGCCGGATGCGCGCCATGCCGAGATGCGTTCCTGGATGCTCATCACGAACACGTAGAAAACCGGAACGAAGAAAATGGCCAGCACGGTGGCGGTCACCATGCCGCCGAACACGCCGGTGCCGATCGCGTGCTGCGTTTCGGCGCTCGCGCCGGTCGCGATCATCAGCGGTACGACGCCGAGGCCGAATGCGAGCGAGGTCATCAGGATCGGGCGCAGACGCAGCTTGGACGCCTGCACGGCCGACTCGATCAGCCCCATGCCTTCCTCGCGCAACTGCTTCGCGACCTCGACGATCAGGATTGCGTTCTTCGCAGACAGGCCGATCACGGTGATCATCCCGACCTTGAAGAACACGTCGTTCGGCATCCCGCGGAGCATTACCGCGCCGAGTGCGCCGATCAGGCCGAGCGGCACCACCAGCATCACCGACAACGGAACCGCCCAGCTCTCGTAGAGCGCCGCGAGCACCAGGAACACGACGACCATCGATAGCGCCATCAGCATCGGCGCCTGCGAAGCCGACTCGCGCTCCTGCAGCGACTGGCCGGTCCACGCCACCGTGAAGCCCGGCGGCAGCTGCGCGGCCAGATGCTCCATTTCGGCCATCGCCGCGCCGCTGGAGTACCCGGGAGCCGAGCCGCCGGAGATCCGCGCGGACGGATAACCCTGGAAGCGCACCAACTGCAGCGGGGTTTCCGACCAGACCGGGCGCACCACTTCGGACAGCGGCACCATGCCGCCGGTCGCGTTGCGCACGTAGAGCTTCATCACGTTCTCGATCTGCATGCGTGCCGGGGCATCGGCCTGGATGATCACCTGCTGCATGCGGCCCGCGTTCGGGAAGTCGTTCACGTAGGTCGAACCCATCGCGGCCGACAGCGTGTCGCTGATGGTCGTGAACGACACGCCGAGCGCTTCGGCCTTCTCGCGGTCGATGTCCAGCTTCACGCTCGTGCCGGCCGGCAGGCTGTCCGGATAGACGCCGGTCACCACCTTGCTTTGCGCGGCCAGTTCGAGCAGCTTGGCTTCAGCCGCCTTGAGCGCCGCGTAGCCCTGGTTCGCGCGATCCTGCAGGCGCATCGTGAAGCCCGAGCTGGTACCCAGCCCGTCGATCGCGGGCGGCAACAGGCTCATGACCGTGCCTTCCGTCACGCCGCCCATCGCGGCCTGTGCGCGCATCGCTTCGTCCATCGCGGTTGCCCCTTCGCGCTTGTCCCAGTCCTTGAGCACCGCGTAGTTCAGTGCCGCGTTGGAGCCGAGGCCGGAGAAGCCGTAGCCGATGATGGAGATGCTCGACTCGATGCCCGGACGCGATGCGAGATGCTTCTCGAGGGTCTTGACCACGTCGCCGGTTCGCTCGACGGTCGAATCCGCCGGGAGCAGGAAGCCGGTCATGAAGTAGCCCTGGTCTTCCTCGGGCAGGAACGACGACGGCAGCATGCGGAAGCCGAACACCAGCGCGGTGGAAATCGCGACGAACAGCAGCATCACGCGGCCCGTGCGGCCGACCAGCTTGCCGACGCGCGTTTCGTACCAGTTCGTCATGCGGTCGAAGCGGCGGTTGAACCAGCCGAAGAAGCCGCGCTTCTCGTGGTGGCCATGCTCGACCGGCTTGAGCATCGTCGCGCACAGGGCCGGCGTCAGCGTCAGCGCGAGCAGGGCCGAGAACATGATCGACACGGCCATCGACATCGTGAACTGCTGATAGATCACGCCGACCGAACCGCTCGACATCGCCATCGGCAGGAACACGGCCGTCAGCACCAGCGTGATGCCGATGATTGCGCCGGTGATTTCCTTCATGGCCTTGATCGTCGCGTCCTTCGGCGACAGGCCTTCTTCCACCATCAGGCGCTCGACGTTCTCCACGACGACGATCGCGTCGTCGACGATGATGCCGATCGCGAGCACCATGCCGAACATCGTCAGCACGTTGATCGAGAAGCCTGTCATCAGCATGACCGTGAAGGTGCCGAGCATCGCCACCGGCGCGACGATCGCCGGGATCAGCGTGTAGCGCACGTTCTGCAGGAACAGGTACATCACCAGGAACACGAGCACCATCGCTTCGATCAGCGTGTGGATCACCTTCTCGATCGAGATCTTCACGAACGGCGCGGTATCGAACGGGATCGAGTAGGTCATGCCGGCCGGCATCGTCTTGGCGATCATGTCGAGCTGCTCGCGCACGGCCTCGGCGGTCTTCACCGCGTTGGCGCCCGGCGCCAGCTGCACACCGGCGAAGGTGGCGGGTTTGCCGTTCTCGCTGTTGACGAAGGTGAACGTCTGCGGGCCGAGTTCGACCCGTGCGACGTCGCCGAGCACGACCTTCGAGCCGTTCGCGTTCGCGCGCAGCACGATCTTCGCGAACTGCTCCGGCGTCGTGAGCTGGCCTTGCGCGGTGAGCGGCACCGTGACGCGCTGGCCCGGCAGCGCGGGCGCCGCACCGAGGCTGCCCGGGGCGATCTGCACGTTCTGCTGGCTGACGGCCGTCGTCAGGTCGTTCATCGACAGGCCGTAGGTGATCAGCTTCTGCGGATCGACCCAGATGCGCATCGCCTGTTCGGAGCCGAACAGTTGCACCTTGCCGACGCCTTCGACGCGTCGCAGGTCCTCGACGACGTTGCGCGCCATGTAGTCGGCCAGCGCGTTTTCGTCATAGCGGCCGCTGTCCGACTTCAGGCCGACGAACAACAGGAAGCCCGTGGCGGCCGACTCCACGATCACGCCGTTTTGCCGCACGACGGGCGGCAGGCGCGGCTCGACCGACTTGAGCTTGTTCTGCACCTCGACCTGTGCCATTGCCGAATCGGTGCCGGGCTTGAAGGTCGCGGTGATCTTCGCCTGGCCGGAGGTATCCGACGCCGATTCGAAGTACAGCAGGTTCCGGACGCCGGACAGCTCGCGCTCGATGAGGCTCAGCACGCTGTCGTTCATCGTCTGCGGCGTGGCGCCCGGGTAGGTGGCGGTAATGGTGACGGTCGGCGGCGCGACCGACGGATAGCGCGCGACCGGCAGTTCGGGGATGGCGATCAGGCCCAGCAGGATGATGAAGAGGGCGATCACCCACGCGAAGATCGGGCGCCGGATGAAGAATTGGGACATGACTGGATGCTCCCTGTGACTCAGTGCGAGGAAGCGGTCTTGACCGCTTCAGGCGCTTTCCATGCGGTCGCCGTCACGGTCGCGCCGTCGCTCAGGCGCTCCATGCCTTCGACGACGACCTTCTGGCCCGCCTGCAGACCCGACTTGATGCGGTAGCTGCGGTTCGTCAGCTCGCCCACTTCGACGGCCTTCAGGTGCGCCTGGCTTTTCGCGTCGAGCACCCAGACCTGCGGCTTGCCGCCCGCGCGGACGATCGCCTGTTGCGGCACGGTCAGCGCGTTGTCGTAGTGCCCACGCGGGATGCGGGCACGCACGTACATGCCCGGCAGCAGCTCGCGCTTCGGGTTGTCGACCAGCACGCGCAGCAGCACGTCGCCGGTGCCCGGGTCGACGTTGACGCCCGAGAACAGCATGCGGCCCTTCACGTCGTAGCGTTTGTCGTCGTCGCGCAGCACATCGACCGGCAGCCCGTTGCCCGCGCCGTCCGGCTGGGCCGCGAGCGCGCCGCGCAGCGATTCGAGCGACGCGGCCGGCTGGCGCACGTCCACGTAGACCTGGTCGATCTGCTGGATACGCGCCATCGGCTGGCTGTCGCTGCTCGCGACCAGCGCACCCTCGGTCACGAGGGCCTGGTCGATGCGGCCCGTGATCGGCGCCTCGACGGTCGCGAACTTCAGGTCGAGCTGACGTCGCGCGAGCGTCGCGCGGGCTTGTGCGACGTCGGCGGCAGCCTGGTCGCGTTGCGACACCGAGTCGTCGTAGACCTGACGGCTGATCGCGTCGGCCTCGACCAGCGGCTTGAGCCGGGTGGTCTGCACCTTGGCCCGTGCGAGCGCGGCTTCCGCGCGTTGCAGGGCCGCCGCGGCCGTGTCCATGTCGGCCTTGAACGGCGCCGGGTTGATCTGGAACAGCGGCTGGCCGGCACGCACTTCCGTGCCCTGCTCGAACAGCCGTCGCTGCACGATGCCGCTGACCTGCGGCCGGATCTCGGCGATCCGGACGGCCGCGACGCGGCCCGGCAGGTCTTCGGTCAGGTCGAGGCGCGAGGCTGCCAGCGTCATCGCCGCAACCGGGGTGGCCGGCGCGGCGGCCTGCTGCTCGGAGGGCCCGCAGCCCGCCAGCATCGCCGCCACCAGCGCGCACACGGCGCCGTAGCAGGCTCGTTTCTGATTCTTCATGTGGACTCCTTGGGACGCAGGCACCCAATGGCCCGCATTTTCGGTTCGCAGTGTGGATGCGCCCGATGGAGTTTTTTGTGCGGAAAGATGGAGGTTTGATGGAGGAGGCGAAAGAATCGCGAGAGGGGGATGCGAGGGCAGGTCGAGCCCCAGGATGGCGGCCTTCGGGACGAGTGGGCGGTATCCGGAAGCGGGCCGGCCGGCACGGGAATGCCGCAATCGTCTAATGAATTGCCGGTGGCCGTGCGTGCCATCTGCATACCCGGGCCGGTGCCCGGGGGGATGCTATTGCGAGGTTCGCTTCGGTGGGGGCGGCATGCGCATCGTGCAGGCCACGCGCGCACCCTGTTCAGCGGTGGAGGGCGTGTGCGCCGCGCCGCGGGGCGGCAGGCCGGCGCGCGGGGCGCGTCGAGCGCTTGCCGCGAGGCCTACCGTGGGTCGGGATCGAGGGTGCGTTGCGGGGCGAGCGCCGCGTCCTTCCGATCCGGCGCCGCCGCGCGCGCCGATACGGGGCTGTCGGGCCAGCGCAACTCGAACGCCGTGCCGCCGCGCGCGGTCGGGCGGCACGATGCTGCTCCGGCATGAGCCTGCGCAATGGCGGCGACCACGGCCAGCCCCAGCCCGCTGCCGCCTTTCTGGTTGGAATGCGTATCGTCCACGCGCCGGAATGCATCGAAGATCCGGGCTGCGCAATCGGCGGGGATGCCCGGACCCTCGTCTTCGACCACCAGCTGGCACGCACCGCTTTCGACCCGCGTGTGAATGCGGATCGCGCCGGGCACCGCATAACGCCGCGCATTCTCCAGCAGCGCGAGCAGCGCCTGGCGCATCCGGAACGGGTCGCAGTGTACGGGCCGCGTATCGAGATCGAGCACTATGTGTTGACCGGCCGCGGCCAGCGAATCCTCGAACATCTCGACGACCGCCTTGACGTGCGTCGCCAGATCGGTCTCCTGGATGCTGACGCTCAGATGCCCGCTTTCGGCGAGGCTGATCACGCGAAGATCCTCGATCAGGCGCGTCAGTCCTTCCGCCTGGATCAGCAGGCTTCGGAACAGTGCCTCCCCCGGCTGGAAGACACCCTCCGCCAGCCCCTGCAACCGCCCGCGCAGGACCGTGACCGGCGTACGCAGTTCGTGCGCGATCGCGGCATTCCAGAATGCCTGCTCGTCCGTCATGCGCTGCAGCTGGGCCGCGAGCGCATTGAAGTCGTCCGCGATCAGCGCGGCCTCGCGAATCGATCGATCGCCGGCGACGGCGCGCGCGGTCAGGTCTCCCTTGGCGACGCGGCGAATGCTGTCCGCGACCGAGTTGAGCGGCACGAGGATCTGATGCGCGAGCCGGGTAGACACGACAATGGCGATTGCGAGGCCGATCAGGAGCGTGGTGCCCAGCCATAGCCACTCGGGGTTCGACGGGAACCAGCTCGCCTGGTAGCAGATGTCGGTCCAGTACCGGAGCACCAGGTAGTAGAACGCATAGAGCGTCAGCACGACGACCAGCGTGATGCCGAGCGCCAGCTCCGCCATCGACACCGCGATCTTGCGGCCCAATCCTCCAAGCTTCATTTCGTGCTCCCAAGCGTGGCGTTGCGTCGATTCACGACGGGACAGTTGTGCGGCTGGATTGCCGTGGCGTCAGGGGAGAGGCGTGACCGGGGTGGGTGAACGGTGTACCGGTCAAGGGTTGCGGAAGTGGCGCGGAAGGGAGCGGCGCGCCTCGGTGTGTCGAGGTTTCCGGCGCCGGGTGTGCCGGAGGTGCCATGTCGCCCGGGACCGGAAAGGGGCGGGCTCGTATCGACGGGATCGCTCCCGGCCGACAGGGACAGCGGCCGAACAGCTCGTCTTGCGCGGGACGGTATGGGTTCTTCAATCATGGTGTCCGCTTGGGATCCTGCTATTCACTCCATCGAATCGCAATATTACCGTACGAAATCGGCCACTCGATGACACGATGGTTCGGCGTGCGTTGGAACGCGCGGGACGCTGGCGTTACCGTGCGGCGCGGGCCGACAGGCGTGTTGCCCCTTCGGGTGACCGGGTGCCTCCCCGATGATTTCAAGTGATCCAGGTGCTTTCGAGGCAGGGGAATACCCTGCTTTTTTTTCTGAATAGTTGTTATGTATCATGACCTACATTGGGTAACGTTTTCTATCTTATGGATGCCCAAGGTGACTTGATCCGTCAGTGTCCGATGGAAGGGCGAGGATCGACGAAGGGTGTCGTGTGGTGTCGCTGCCGGTGCGAACGGGAAACATGAGCACACCGATGGACGTACGCAATCGAGTCGGGCGAGCGTTGATCCGGGAAGGAAATGAAGCATCGAACCGAATCGGTACTGGAAGTTTCATGATGGATCTCATATCTCCTGACATCGGGTTGTCCGTCGCCTTGCTGGCATGGGCGACAGGCACCTACGGCCTGAAGTTCGTCCGGAAGCGCAACCCGCTGCTCGGCGTCGCCTGGTGGGTCGTCACGGCTTCGTCCATCAATGCGCTGGTTTTCATGGCGACGGGCTGGTCATGCTCGTCCGGCATCGCGCATTTCCTCGACTTGTTCACGCGAGGGTTCGGCATCCCGGTGATTGCGGCTGCCGGCATGATGGCCGTCACGCACGAATACCGGCCGATGGCCCAGCAGGTCGTCATGTTGTTCGGGATGGCCGTGGTGGGAACGATGGCGCTGATGACGCTCGAATTCGTCGATATCGTCCTGCCGTATTTCTATGTCGCGATGTGGGCGTTGCTGGCGCTCTATCTCGTTTATTTCGTCGTGCGGTTGTTGCGTGCGGGCGAAGCGCTGCATGCGGTGACGACGACACTGGCGCTCGTGCTGTCGCTGGTCGTCGCGTACGTGGACGACCTGTACGAGATGCCTGGCAATGCGCACGGCTCCGTATTCGGCTTTCCCGTGCTGGCGTTGCTGACGTGGTCATATTTCGCGGTCGCGATCTATTACGCGTACTGCGCGCTGGAACGGAAGCGTCATGTCGAAAGGACCGGGGCTTCACGCGTGCTCCGGTGGCATGAATTTACCTCATTCGAATAGGAATCCTGACATGAATGAGGATCTGCAAGCGTGTGAAACACCCGGCGTGGATCAGTCGGTGCATGCGGTGAAGACGATGCCTCCGCGCGGAAAGAAAGGCGATGGCGAGACACGGGAGCGTCTGCTGCAAGCAGCACGCACGATCTTCGCCGAAAGAGGTTATGCGGCGACGAGCATCGAAAGCATCGCTGTCGCGGCGGGCTATACGCGTGGCGCGTTCTATTCGAATTTCCGCGACAAGACCGTCGTGCTGCTCGAACTGTTGAAGCGCGATTACGAACACGTCGAGCATGAACTGATGCGCATCGTCGAAGCGCGCAACGACCGCGAAGTGACGGAGCGCGCGATGCACGCGTACTTCAGGAAGCGCTATCGCCAGCCCGACGCCTGCGTCATGTGGATGGAAGCGGCGCTCCTGTCGAGGCACGATCCGCCGTTCCGTGTTCAGTTCAATGCGTTTTTGAAAGAGCGGCGGGAAGGGAGCGCGGCCTGCGATCGCGTGCTCGCCGAGCCTGCGGACGTGCGGCTGCCGTTACCGATCGAGTTGCTGACGCTCGGCCTGACGGGGCTGGGCGACGACGTGTTGCCCGACGGCGCGAGCGGACGGTGGCACCTGACCGACGCATGGGTCGACGCGGCGGTGACGCGGGTGTTCGCGGGCAGCCCATGCGACGCGTCGATGGAATGACCGCGCGATCGCGGCGAGCCGGTGCAAGGACAAACTGACGAGGATGGAAGGAATACAAAAATGAATCGCAAACCCAGGCCGGATGCCCAGACCCGGCGCAACATATTGCGCCTCGCAGCGGTAGGCGCTGCGTCGCTCGCGACCGGCGAAGTGTCGATCGCGCAAGCGGCCAACGCAGTCACCAAAAACGACGGCGTGCTCGACGTCGCGATCATCGGCGCGGGCCTCGCGGGGCTGACCGCCGCCCGCGACCTGAAGCGTGCCGGATGTGAGTCGTTCGTCGTGCTCGAGGCGCGCGATCGCGTCGGCGGGCGCACCTACAACCACGACCTCGGCGGCGGGAGAGTCTCGGAAGCTGGCGGTCAATGGTTCGGTCCCGGCCAGACGGCGATCGTCGATCTCGCGCGCGAGCTGAACGTCGAAACCTTCGATACCTACTATGCCGGCAAGACGGTGTTCCTCGCGGACGGCGCCCGGGTAGCCCAGGACACGCACGGTACGGTGGGCGGCAACCCCACGATCGCGGCCCGGCTCAACGCGATGGCGAAGCACGTGCCTTCGGCGGCACCGTGGAAAGCACCGAATGCGGCGGCGCTCGACAAAGTGTCGCTGGGCGCGTGGCTCGCGCAGCAGGGCCTCACTAACGAGGAGAAATTCTCGTTCAGCCTGGCGGCCCGGTTGTCGCTCGGCACCGCGCCGTCGCAGCTCGGCTTGCTGCACTACCTGGCGACGATCAACAGCGCGAACAGCGATTACGACCAGCTCGAGTCGATCAAGGGTGGCGCACAGGAGTCGCGTTTCGTCGGCGGTTCGCAGGTGCTGAGCATCAGGATGGCGAACGAACTGGGCGACCGGGTGAAGCTGTCCTGCCCGGTGCGCAGGATTGCCGGCTGGAATCGCGAGGTCGTCGAGCTCCACACCGACCAGGGCGTCGTGCGCGCGCGCCGCGTGATCGTCGCGTTGAATCCGGCGCTGTGCAACCAGGTCGTGTTCGACCCGCCGCTGCCGGGCGGTCGCGCGCAGTTGCAACGCCTATGGCCCGCCTATGCGCCGATGCGCAAGACGGTTCACGTCTACGACAGGCCGTTCTGGCGGGACGACGGGTGCAACGGGCAGGTCATCCCGGTCAACGGTCCGCTGCTGTGGGCCTATGACAACTCGCCGCCGGACGGATCGATCGGCGTCATCAACGGCTTCATCGCACCGGGCGCGCTCGCGAGCGACGCGAAGGTGGCGGAGCAGACGCTTTCCGCGATCTACGCGCAGGCGCTCGGCGACAAGGCGCTGCGCCCGACGCAGTTCCACGATTACGACTGGGGCAAGGTGGACTCGTGGTCGCTCACCTGCATTCATCCGATTCCGCCCGGCTTCTGGACGAAGTGGGGCGAGTACCTGCACCCGCCGGTCGGGCGGCTGATCTGGTCGGGAACGGAAACCGCCGACATCTGGGCCGGCGCAATGGATGGTGCGGTGCGTTCGGGGCATCGCGCCGCACTGCAGGTATTGGGTGCGCTCGCGCATCGGACGACGGAGGCTTGAGTGAAGCGAGCATTGATCATCGGTGTTGTCGTGGTGGCTGCGGTGTCGGCGGCCGGCGTGCTGTTTGGGCGCGATCTGTACGGCTATTACCGCTTCGGGAAAGTGCTGGACGGCGAGGTCGACGCGCGCCAGGCCGATGCCGGCCCGTGGCCTCAGCCGCAGGAGACGTGTTTCATCTGTCACGGCCCGCGCGGGCAGTCCGGTAACGGCGGGTATCCGGCGCTGTCCGGCCAGCCGGCCGCCTACATCGAGGCCCAGTTGCGCGCGTTCGCCAGCGACCGGCGGCCGGACCCGTACATGGGGCCGCTGGCGCGCGGGATGGACGAGAAGCAGATGAAGCTGCTGGCCGATTATTTCTCGCGCCAGGCACCGGTGCAGAACGAGAAGATCCGCGTCGACGCGGCGCTCGCCGCGCGCGGCATGTCGGTGGTGCAGGCGAGGAGCTGCGTCGCCTGTCATGGCGCCGGCCTGACGGGCAACGAACGCGTGCCTCGCCTCGCGGGGCAGGGCGAGACCTATCTGGCGGACCAGCTCGTCGCGTTTCGCGCGGGCAAGCGGCACGACGAGACGGGCGCGATGAATGGTGTGGCCGCCGCGTTGTCGGACGACGACATCCGGGCCGTCGCGCATTATCTGGCGAGTATCGCACCGACGCACAAAGCGGCCGCGACTGCGGCGGTGGATCGTGCGCCGCGCCTCGCGAATCATGACGAGGCGGATCTGGTGAAGCAGATCACGGCCATCAAGACCGGGAATCGTGCGGTTCCGGCTAGTGCGATGCATGCCGCGGTCGGCAGGTTGTCCGGTGACGACATCCGTGCCGTGGCGTACTACCTCGCCAACGTGTCTTCCGGGCGCGACGGCGGCGTCAGGTAACGCCGGGAGAAGCGCGGCGATCCCGCCGGCTCGTTGCGGTGACGCGGGCGGACGGTAGCGCCGCGGTGGAACGCGCGGGCTCGGCGCGGCCCCGGCCGCCGCGACGAATGGCGGGGACCGCCGCCGGCCATCGAGCGGCGGCGCCCCGGATGGAAATTGGTGTCGGCATCGGGTATAGTCGTTCGCGACCGGCGAAACGCCGGTCCAATCACATCAGGAAGGCGGGAACGCCCAGATCACGACGGAAGCGATGACAGTGCCTATTGAGCAACCGACCAGGAAACGGCGCACATCGAGTGCTGCACCCACCGGCGCGCAGCCCGAAGGCCTTCGGGCCCAGGGCGTTCGGACGCGCAAACTCATCGTGCGCGTGGCGCGGAAACTCCTGCTCGAGGGCGGCGCGCTGGAGTTTTCCCAGCGTGCGGTCGCGCAGCGCGCCGGCATCAGCGTCAGCAACCTCCAGTACTACTTCCCGACGCGGCTCGCCGTACTGCGCGCGGTCATGGAGCCCGAGATCGAGGCATACCTGACCGCGCTGAAGCGTGCGCTCGAAAGCGGCGCATCGCCGCGTGAAACGCTCGATGCATTGCTCGGGATGGCGCTCGAGAATGCGAAGGACGTCAAGGGCACGGCCCTGTGGGCCCACTTCATGTCGTTCGCGTCGATCGATCCCGAATGCGCGCGGCTGATCGACGAATGGTATGCGTCCTTGACACAAGCCATTACCGCGCTCGTCCGTTCCGTGAATCCGGGCCTCAAGGCGGCGGACGGCGAGCAAGTGGCGATGCTGCTCGTCGCGATGGCCGACGGGCTGGCACTCCAGTACACGATGGGACGGCAGACGGAGGGGCTCGATGCGAGGTTCCTGGCGTCGGTGTACAGCCTGGTGGAAGGCAAGGCGTCCGGCGGCAAGAGCCGATAGCGGCCGCAGCCTGGCCAGGTTACACAGGAAGACAGGGCATGCCCCTGTCTTTTTTCTTTTGTCGCCGCCGTGTGCGATACCGCGTGGCGGGCGCCTCGTTTCGCAATCGCGGCGCGCAGGGCGGTCGTTCAGCTTGCCCGCGACGGGTTGCCGAGCGTCCCACGGAATTTCGCGAGCTGACGCGATTCCGCCACGAGTTGCCCGCCCGTATCCCGCAGTTCACCGTCGATGACCAGCAGGCCGTTGCGGACCTCCTTCGTCACGAAGCGTGCGTGGATGGGCCCGGGGCCAGGGTTGGCCTTGACGTGTACCGCATATTCGATCGTCGGCACCGATCCCCACTCGGCGCGATCGATGATGTTGTAGATCGGCGGCGGGAACGCATCGGCGAAGAGGGTCAGCGACGCGAACGTCGTAGATGTTTCGTCATCCAGAGAAATCCATCCCTCGATGGTCGCGGTGTGTTCCGAACCGATGTTCTGCAATGCCCCGGGTGCGAGGCGCAGGTTGAACTGCGAGATGAACGACTGCATCGGATCGGGGATCGCCAGCGTGTCGATGCGCACGCATGCGTGATAAGGCGTGGCGGGCAGCTGCGGCCCCGCACAATGCGACGCCGTGGCGCCGGTTGTCCGGGAGAAATCGGTGAACGTCGCCACGTAGAACGCCTTGAGTTCGTCGTCCTGAATCAACGACAACGTCGCGCGCGACAGGCTCTTCGTCGATCCAAGTTCAACGATGCGGGCCGTTGCGGGGCCGGCAACGGGATGGCCGAGAAAACTCGCGTTGATCGACAGCAGGTCGGGATGCGCGCTTCGGCCGGCAAGTGTTTCGGCTGCCAGCCTGGTGAGGTAGCCCCCGTTCGGATAGCCGAGGACGTTGAATCGGGACGAGATATCGACGGGTATTTCCGCGCAGGCGCCTGACATTCCTGTTCCCATGAAGCAAGGCCCCGTCGACGACGCGGGGAGTCGGATTGAGCGGCACGAGCGCCATGCCGGGAAGCCAATTGCTGCCGCACATGGGGGCCGGCGCATGCGCGCCGTGCGGCGCTGCCATTGCGCGCGGATCGATGCGTTTTCTCGCGTGAATTCGTGGCGCCAAGCATAGCGAGCGCGTGTGCCGCATTGAAGTTTATTTTGTGAATCGACACGTATTCGTGCGATGAATGATCGGCTTCGAACGTCGTCATGTACAAGCGTGTGCCGGTTCTCCGAAGGCAGGGTTATCCCCTGTCTTTTTTTTATTCCGGTTATATGTATCATGACCTACGTTTGTCACATATTCCTACAAATGGATTGCATGGTTCGTCGACTTGCCTTGCGCCACGAGCGGGGCAGGGATGGCAGCCGCACTCCGATCGGTTCGGAACGACGTGCCGAACGGGCCGCCTATCGTTCGTCATCCTGATGGACGGCTCCCGAGCGACTTTCATTGCAGTAGCCAACACACCATGCCAAAGAAGTCTTTCCCCAATCAAGCAGCCGATCTGCATCGGCGGCAGTGGCTCAAGTACGCGGGCGCGTCAGCCGCTGCCGTGGGCACGCTTGCGATCGGCGCACGGCAGGCGAGCGCCGGCGAAGGCGGCACGTCCGGCAACCCGGGCGACGTGCTCGATGTGGTCATCATCGGCGCGGGGCTGGCCGGACTGACGGCCGCACGCGATTTGCGCCAGGCCGGTTGCGAATCGTTCGTGGTGCTCGAGGCGCGCGACCGCGTCGGCGGCCGGACCCTCAACTACAACGTGGAAGGCGGATACGTCACCGAGGTCGGCGGGCAATGGATCGGGCCGGGCCAGACCGCCGTCGCGGATCTCGCGCGCGAGCTGGAGGTCGGCACGTTCCCGACTTACTACGAAGGCAAGACGGTCATCCTGGGTGGTGAAGGGCGCGCGACAGTCGACCTGAAGGGCACGTTCGGCACCGACGAAGCCATTGCCGCGAAGCTCAGCAAGATGTCGCGCGACGTGCCGTCGGGCGCGCCGTGGGCGTCGCCCCGGGTCGGCGAGCTGGACAAGCAGTCGGTTGGCGACTGGCTGGTGACGCAGGACATCAAGCCCGAGGACCGGGTGGGCTGGGAAGGCTCGTGCACGCTGTCCGGCGGCGTACCGCCGGCCCGGATGGGGCTGCTGCACTTCCTGTCGATGATCAATTCGGCGAGTTGCGACTACGCGCAGCTCGACTCCATCAGGCACAGCGCGCAGGAAACGCGCTTCATCGGCGGCTCGCAGGTTCTCAGCACGAAGATGGCCGGGCAACTGGGCGACAAGGTGCACCTGTCGACCCCGGTTCGCCGGATCTCCCACTGGGATCGCGACATCGTCACGCTGCATACCGACCGCGGAGACTGGCGTGCGCGCAAGGTCATCATGGCCATTCATCCGGCCCTGTGCAACCAGGTGCAGTTCGAGCCGCCGTTGCCCGAGAAGCGCGCGTCGCTGCAGCGCGCGTGGCCTGCTCACTCGCCGGCGCGCAAGACCGCGATGGTCTATCGGCGTCCGTTCTGGCGCGAGAAGGGGCTGAACGGCCATATCTTCCAGGCCGGCGGGCCGGTCATCTGGGCCTTCGACAATTCCCCGCCCGGCGGCGAGATCGGGATCATCAATGCATTCATCCGGAACGCGCTGGTGCCGACGGACCGCAAGGCCGCGCAACGCATGCTCGCGGAAATCTATGCGCAGGCGTGGGGCGATGACGCGTTGTCGCCCGTGTCGTATCACGACCACGACTGGAGCCGGGTCGACCCGTGGACGATCACGTGTGTTTCCGCGATTCCGCCGGGCTTCTGGAGCGCGCATGGCGCCGGGCTGCATTTGCCGTGCGGCAACCTGATCTGGTCGGGGACCGAAACCGCGAACATCTGGGCGGGCTACATGGATGGTGCCGTGCGGTCGGGCCACCAGGGCGCATTGCAGGCACTGAACGGCTTGCGCCGCGCATAGGAGAGCCATCATGAAAAAACGCATTGTGCTCGCCGTCGCGGGGCTCGTCGCCGTGTCGCTCGCCGTCTTCGGGCCGACCCTGCTGGATCTGTATCGCCTTCAACAGTTCGTATCCGCGTCGGAAGACGCCTACCGTGCCGACGGCGGCCCGTGGCCGCATCAGACCGATACCTGCCTCGGCTGTCATGGCGTCAAGGGCACCTCGCTCGAGCAGGGCTATCCGAGTCTCGCGGGGCAACCGGCGTCGTACGTGGCGGCCCAGCTTCACGACTTCGCGAGCGGCAAGCGCGTGAACCCGAACATGGCGCCGCTGGCGATGAGCCTGAGCGAGACCGAGATCCAGTCGCTGGCCGATTACTACGCACGGCAGCCGGCCCGCCGCAACCGCTACTTCGAGGCCGATCCGCAACTGGCGGCGCAAGGCAAGCAGTTGGTGGAGAAGGGGGCGTGTGCCGCGTGTCACGGCGCGCGCCTGACGGGCCAGGCGCAGTTCCCGCGTCTGGCGGGCCAGGGGCACGACTATCTGCTCAAGCAGATGGACGCGTTCGCCGCCGGCACGCGCACCGAAGCGACCGGCACGATGCAGCGCGTCACCGCTGCCTTGTCGCAGAAGGACCGCGAGGCCGTCGCCCATTACCTGGCGAGTTTGAACCCGGAGAAGGAATGATGAACCGTATGCAATCGGAATGGAGTGTTTGATCATGGACAGCAGATCGCTCGTGCTTTGCCTTGTCAGTGGGTTGCTGGCGACTACGACGGCCATCTACGGCTGCAAGTTTCTGAAGAAGCGGAACTACCTGCTCGGGATCGAGTGGCTGATCGTGACGGTTTCCTCGTCGAATGCGTTGATCTATTTCGCGACTCAGTACGAGACTTCGGGGCTCATCTCGCATTTCCTGGATGCGTTTTCACGGGGCTTCGGGATGCCGATCGTCGCCGTCGCGGGCCTGATGGCCGTGACACGCGGCTACAAGCCTTCGGGGCGCCAGGATGTCTTGCTGTTCGGGATTTCGGTCGTCGGCACCGTCGTGCTCGTGTCCGGTCTCGTCGCCAAGGAGTTACCGTACTTCTATGTCGCGATGTGGGCATTGTTGACGATCTATCTCGCCGGTTTCATCCGGAAATTGCTGGCGGCCGGCGAGCGGTTCCATGCGATGACGTCGACCGTTGCAATGGTGACCTCGCTCGCGATCGCGTGCATCTACGATTTCTATCCGATCCCGGGAGACGCGCACAACGTCGTGCTCAATTTCTATGTGCTCGCGCTGGTGACGTGGTCCTACCTGACGGTCGTGCTCTATTACGCCTACTGCGCGCTGGAGCGCGCAGCCCAGGCGCATGACGCCAGCCGGTTCCGCTCGACACGGAGTGCGGGTCGTCGTCTCGCGTAAGCGCACGGCGGTACGCATCGGGACGATGGCGGTGCTCGGTGACACCCGCCGGGGACGGCCATCGAGTCGCCGGACCGTGCCGGGCTGAGTCGCTCCGGGACATATGGCGGCCGGCGGCGTGCGTGGCCGACTGTGTGCCGGAGCGACGTGCGCGGGCATCGGCCCTCGCGTAACCATGAATCTTCATGGGGTGGTTTCGACATCGATACTTCGGCAACCGGAATATATCGTTATCCGAATTTATTTTTGGATTGACGGGTATCGGGATGAGGCAGGCATCGACGCGTGAAGGGCGTCGAGTAATCGTCACATGAAAGAGGGGCGTTTGCCCCTCGTCTGATCTTTCGTTGGGCTCGTCAGGCGGCGCGCCAGCCGGCGCGTGGCCGCGGACGGCCTCGCACGGCCGGCGGGAGCGCGGCCGTCGTCCCACTTGATCCACGCATTGAATCCGCACCGGGAATACCCTCTCTTTTTATTTCGTTCTAAATTTATCATCATTACCTAACATTGTTATTCCGAACTACTTTTGACGCACGACCGGGCACCCGTCAGCAGAGCGGGTGCGAACCAACAGGAGGTGACAGATGGACGATGTCAAGCGCAAGGCTTTCGCAGAGGACGGTGCGGTCCTGATCGAAGGTCTGTTGAACGAGGAACAACTGGCTCAATGCCGGCTCGCGTTCGACTGGGGGATTGAAAATCCGGGACCGATGGCGTCGAGCATGCTCGACGGCACCGAATTCCGGTCGCATGTCGACAACGCGAATCCGTACGCGAAGGAACGGCTCGACGAGCTGGTCGGCACGCTGCCGCTCGGCCGGTTGTTCGCCGACCTGTGGGGATCGAAGCACGCGTGGTATTTCGCCGAGGAACTCTTTCTGAAGCAAGGTGGCAAGGGCGCGCGCTCGTTGTGGCATCAGGACACCTCGTACCTGCCGTGGTCCGGGATGCACTTCGGCAACGCGTGGATCAGTTTCGAGGCGGTCCCCAAGCGCAACGCGCTGGAAATCGTCAGGGGCTCGCATCGTGGCGTGCGTCATGACGGCACCACGTTCCAGAACGCCGACGATCCCACCGAGCCGTTGCACGGCGGCGGCATCTGGCCGCGGATGCCGGACATCGAAGCCGAGCGCCGTGCCGATCCCGGCAAGTACGACATCCTTTCGTGGGCCACGCAGCCGGGCGACGTCCTGCTGCTGCACCCCGGCGTGCTGCACGGCGGCGGCGTGGTCGATCCGGCTTTTCCCGATCGCCACACCCTCGTGCTGCGCTTCTTCGGCGACGACGCCACGTTCAGCCCGCTGCCGGACAACAGTGCGTCCGGCTTTACGCCGGCGGGGATCCTGTTCGTCGAGGAAATCGCGTCATTGAAGGCGGGCGACCCGTTTCGCGCGCCGTGTTTCCGTCAACTCATCTGAATCCGGAGGATTCCCGTCATGGCAACAACCAGCAAGCGTCAACCGATCATTCCACCCGGATTCAAGGCGTGGTACGACACCTATCATTTCGCCCCGGCAACGCGGGTGGGCGACACGATCTGGGTCTCCGGCCAGGTCGGAATCGGCGCGGACATGCGGCCCGGCGACGGCGTGCAGGCGCAGGCACGGATCGCGTTCGAATCGCTGAAGGCGATTCTGGTCGAGGCGGGCGCGAGTCTTGCCGACGTGGTGGAGCTGACGACTTTTCATACGGATCTGCGCGCGGAGGTCGAAGCCTTCGGCGCGGTGAAGGACGAATACTTCCCGGATCGCTATCCGTCGTGGACCGCGGTCGGGGTGACGCAGCTCGCGCTGCCCGAGCTGTGCGTCGAAGTGCGGGCGGTGGCAGTGGCCGGGTCGGGCGCGCTCTGAGTCGGTTGTCGCACCGTTAGGTCGGGCGGGGCGGCGGCTGCGAAGAAAGGAACGGTTCGCAGCCGCCGCATCCGGCACTCGGGGAGGGTTCCGCCGGATGTGGCGAGCCCCCGAACCTGAGACGGATGGGGCGCGTATGGATTGAAGCAAGTCGGGCAGCAGAACACGCAATATATTTCGGATGACTTACAACATGACGTGTATCGGCGAACCTCATGCCGGGCGCGTCGCGATCGCGAAAGTCTCGCGAAGTCTGGCCAGGGGGCGGCGCATTCGCCGCGCGAAACCGCAACGAAACGAACGCCTGTCGCCCGCCAGCCGCGCAACCGGTGAATGAAAGCAGAGTCTCGGAAGGAGAGCATGATGAAGAAGCACACGATCGGAGCCGTGTCCGCAATCGCGGCTGCGTTGCTGATGATGGCCGGAAGCGCGATGGCCGACGATCTCACCCCCATGGGCGCCGAACGCGGCGCGAACAAGGACGGTTCCATTCCTGCGTTTGCCGGCAGACAGGAGCCGCAGTCAGGCTGGGAGTACGGCAAGACGCGGGGCGATTTCTGGAAGCACCGGAGCGAGAAGGAGCTTTATTCGATCGACGCCGCGAACGTCGACAAGTACGCGAGCATGCTGTCGCCCGGCCAGGTCGCGCTGATCAAGCAGCGCAAGGGCTACCGGATGGATGTCTATCCGTCGCACCGCGAGTGCCAGCTGCCGGATTTTGCCGAGCAGAACACGAAGGCCAACCTGACGGCCGCGAAGCTCGCGTCGGACGGGGAGACGCTCGCGGCGGCAGTCCTGCCCGGCGTGCCGTTTCCGCAGCCGAAGACCGGCGCGGAAGCGATCCTGAATTACGAGAACCGGTATCGGGGCATCGGCATCGAATGGCCGCTGGACGTCACGACCATTTCGCCGCGTCCGGGCGGCGGAGAATGGATCGACGCGATCGGCCCGCAGGTCTTCCATTTCCCGTCGGGCAAGACGGGCAAGAACGCGCCGAAGGACGTCGACCAGCTCAGTCTGGCCGCGTATTTCTCGGCCACCTCTCCGGCCGCGCTGGCCGGGCAGGCATTCGTGCAGCGCCAGTATTTCAACAAGGATTCGGAAACCTACTACTACTTTCCCGGCCAGCGCCGTGTGAGACGCATGCCGGCCTACACGCACGACGCACCGCTGATCGGTTTCGAGAACCAGTACCTGATCGACGAAGCCAACATGTTCAACGGCTCGATCGACCGGTTCAACTGGAAGCTCGTCGGCAAGCGCGACATGCTCGTTCCGTACAACGCATTCGGCATGTACAAGTTCAAGAGCAAGCTGCATGACGTCGCCACGCCCGACGGCATCGCGTCGGCGAACCGGCGCTACGAGATGCATCGCGTGTGGGTCGTCGAGGCGACGGTCAAGCCGAGTGCGCGCCACGTCGCATCGAAGAAGGTGTTCTACCTGGACGAGGACAGCTGGCTCGTGCTCGTCGGCGAGGACTATGACGCGCAGGGCAAGCTGTGGAAGGTGCGCGAGAGCTACCCGATTCCGGTCTGGGAACTGGGCGGCGCCTGCGACAACGAGCCGATGGCGCAGTACGACGTGCTGAACGGGCGCTACGTGTTCGATTCGTCGACGATCGGCCAGGGCAAGGATATTCGCTGGTACCAGGAGAACAGCGATCCGCACTTCAAGTCCGATTTCTTCACGGCGGAATCGCTGAGATCGGTCAGCGAACGCTGATTGCTGTAGTCATATAAAAAATAGGTCCGACGTGCGCGTTCGCGCCGTCGGCATCCGGTCTGGAGATGAGGTGGGGCGATGAAGGCAAGCAATATCGTTAGGCATACTACGGTGTCGATTGCAATGCTGGGTGCGGCGACATCGACTGCGTACGGGTACGATTTCACGCTCGGAGACGGCAGCGTCCAGGGATCGTGGGTGACCAATCTCACCGCGGGCGGCGGGATCCGGACCAAGAATCCGAGCTGCTCGCTGACCGGAGATCCGAACGCGTACGGCTGCGGCGCGGCCGCCAATACGAACCAGTGGGGCTATGGCGACGAAGGTGATCTGAACTACCGCAAGGGGCAGCCGTTCAGCACCTACGTGAGTGCGACCAGCGAGCTGCTGCTGAAGATGCCGAGCGAAGGGCTCAAGTTCATGGTGCGCGGCACCGGCATGTACGACTTCCTTGCCGGCAGAACGGCCAGGACGCCGCTGTCGAGCACGGCCGCCGCGCAGGTGGTGTACAACGCGCAACTGCTCGATCTGTGGGCGCAGAAGGACTTCACGATCAACGGGCACAGCGCGCACGTCCGGCTCGGCAACCAGGTGATCAACTGGGGCGAGAGCATGTTCGCGCAGAGCGGCATCAACGCAACCAACTCGCTCGACACCCAGAAGCTGCTGATCCCGGGTTCGCAGCTCAAGCAGGCGCTGCTGCCGGCGCCGATGCTGAGCCTTGCCGCCGATCTGTCCCACGGCTTCAGCACCGAGGCCTACTACCAGTTCCAGTGGAACGGCAACCGCTTTCCGCCGGTCGGTTCGTACTGGTCGCTGGCGAACGTCATCGGCCGCGGCGCCGAACCGTTCACGATCAACGCGAACAACCCCAACGTGGCCGGACCGGGCGTGGGCACGATCGCCAATGCGATCGGCGGCGGGGCCGCGGCGGGCAACCAGGACACGCTGAACGCGATCAAGAACGGGCTCGTGAACGGCGCGTTCGCCGGGCCGCCGTTCAACGACCTCGGCATTCCGGTCACCACGCAGCTGCCCGCGAAATACCGGCCGCAGTTCGGCGTGAAGTTCAATTATTCGCCGCGCTCGTTCGATGCGAACTTCGCGTTCTACTACTTGAACTACACGGATAAATCGCCGGTGCTGTCGACGCTGGCCAACGGCACCGCGCAGTGGTCGTATCTGCAGAACCGGCAGCTGTTCGGCGCGAGCGCGAACTTCGGGGTCGGGCCGTGGGCGATCGGCACCGAGCTGTCGTACCGGCCACGCGATGCGGTCGCGCTGTCGAGCTGTTACGGCGCGGGCGGCCCGACCGACCTGATCACGAACGGCGTGCAAGGCGTCGACTGCCAGCAGTGGGCGGACAAGAAGAAGCTGCAGCTCGACGTCAACGGGATACTCGCCCTGACGCGCAGCGAGTATCCGTTCCTGAAGCTGATCGCCGCGGATTCCGCGACGCTGACCTGGGAACTCACGTGGATCTACTACCCGGGCCTCGGTTCGGACGTCACGCGCGCGGTTGGCGGTCAGCCGGTCACGCAGGTGCCGGCAACCGGCTATTTCCCGTGGCTGAACAACAACTCGGGCCTCGGCTACCCGATCACGCAGGGGCAGGGCACGTCGAGTTCGGTGGGCGCGACGATCGACTTCAACTGGACCTATGACGGTTCGCTGATTCCCGGCTGGCAGGTGACGCCGGGCGTGACGTTCAGCACCGGCCTGTACGGCTACACGCCGACCTTCACCGCGAACTACATGCAGGGCGCGAAGTCGGTCAACGTCTACGTGCTGTTCAACCAGAATCCGCCGAAGTGGCAGGCGGGTATCAACTTCGCGGCATTCTTCGGCGGCCATCAGTCGGTGGGGAATCCGTATGCGGATCGCAATTTCGTCGGTGTGTTTGCTACCCGGAACTTCTGACGGGTGCAAGCGGGAGCGAGTGCGCGTGTCGGGCATCGCCGGAAAACATGAAGGGGTCATGCAGTGCTTAATCGTCTGGTCAGCCGCCTTGAAAGGCTCTTCTTCGGTCATCGCGCGATCGTGCTCGCGGCGATCGGCCTGTTTACAGTCGCGATGGCCGTGTTCGCGCTGCAACTGCGCATGGATGCCGGCTTCGAGAAACAGATGCCGATCGGCCACGAGTACATCCGCACGTTCCAGCAATATCGGAACGACCTGCTCGGCGCGAACCGGATCACCGTCGTCGTGCGCGCGAAGCACGGTTCGATCTGGACGCCGGACGGCCTGACGCGGCTGTACAAGGTCACGCAGGCCGTGACCTACCTGCCGAACGTCGACCGGATCGGCGTGCGCTCGCTGTGGACGTCGAACGCGTTCGTCAACGAGATCACCGACGAGGGTTTCCGCGCGGAGCCGATCATCTCCGGCACGATCACGCCGGATCAGCTGACGCCGGAGATCGTCGAGAAGATCCGCCGCGCGACGACGCTGGGCGGCTATGTCGGCACGCTCGTGTCGCACGGCGAGGACAGCGCGATGATCACGGCCGAGCTGAACGAGCGCGACAGCGCGGGCAAGGTGCTCGACTACGTCGCGTTCAATCACCTGCTGGAGCAGAAGATCCGCCAGCCGTTCGAGGATGCCGGCTACGACGTCCAGATCATCGGCTTCGCGAAGCAGATCGGCGACATCGCCGACGGCGCGAAGGCCGTGCTCGGCTTCTGCGCGATCGCGCTGCTGCTGACCGCGCTCGCGGTGTACTGGTATTGCCACTCGCTGCGCTTCACCGTGCTGCTGATCGCGTGCTCGCTGACGTCGCTGGTCTGGCAGTTCGGCACGCTGAAGCTGCTCGGTTTCGGGCTCGATCCGCTCGCGGTGCTGGTGCCGTTCCTGGTGTTCGCGATCGGCGTGTCGCACGGCGTGCAGCAGGTGAACTTCATCGTGCGCGAGATTTCGCACGGGCACAGTTCGTACGAGGCGGCGCGGCGCAGCTTCAGCGGGCTGCTGGTTCCGGGCGTGCTGGCGCTGATCACCGCGTTCGTGTCGTTCATCACGCTTCTGCTGATCCCGATCCCGATGGTGCGCGAGCTGGCGATCACCGCGTCGCTCGGCGTGGCCTACAAGATCGTGACCAACCTGATCCTGCTGCCGGTGGCCGCGTCCTGCTTCAACTTCACGAAGCGCTATGCGGACAGCGCGCTCAAGCGCGGCGAGCGGCGCTCGGCATGGCTGCGCCCGCTGGCGCGCATCGCGCAGCCGAAGTATGCGGGCGCGACCGTCGCACTGACGCTCGTCGTGTTCGCGCTGGCCGCGTGGCAAAGCCGCGACCGCGTGATCGGCACGCTGCAGCCGGGTGCACCGGAACTGCGTGCGGATGCGCGCTTCAACCGCGACGCAACGTCGATATCCGGCAGCTACGACATGGGCCTCGACTGGCTGACGGTGGCGATCGAGTCGGTCGGCAAGGCTTGCGACAACCCGGCGGTCGGCCTGTATGAAGACGATTTCGCGGCCGCGATGCGCACCGAGCCGGGTGTGGTGTCGGTGCAGTCGTACTCGGGCATGCTGCGCGCGTACAACCAGGGCTACAACGAAGACTATCCGAAGATGAACGTCGTGCCGATCGCCCCGGAGAACTACGGCGCGGTGTCGGTCGACGTCGGGCGCGTGAAGGGCTTCATGAAGGCCGACTGCACGATGTCGGCGGTGCACCTGTTCCTGACCGACCACAAGGCCACGACGATCAACCGGATTCTCGACGACGTGAAGCAGTATCGCGCGTCGCATCCGTTCCCCGGCATCACCGTGCGTCTCGCGGCCGGCAACGCGGGCGTCCTGGCGGCGACCAACGAGGAAGTCGCGGGCAGCGAACTGCCGATGATGCTGTATGTGTACGGCGCGATCCTGATCCTCGTGTTCCTCGCGTACCGCGACTGGCGCGCGATGATCGCCTGCTGCGCGCCGCTGTCGGTTGCGACCTTCATCGGCTACTGGTTCATGAAGGAACTGCAGATCGGGCTGACGGTGGCGACGCTGCCGGTGATGGTGCTGGCGGTGGGGATCGGCGTCGATTACGCGTTCTACATCTACAACCGGCTGCAGGTGCATCTCGCGAGCGGGCAGACGATCGTGAAGGCGGTGCAGCACGCGCTGCTCGAAGTCGGTGTCGCGACGATCTTCACGGCGATCACGCTCGCGATCGGCGTGGCGACGTGGAGCTTCTCCGCGCTGAAGTTCCAGGCCGACATGGGCAAGCTGCTGGCGTTCATGTTCCTCGTCAACCTGCTGATGGCGATGACGGCACTGCCCGCACTGGCCTCGGTGCTGGAGCGCCGGTTCCCGCGCCGCAAGCCGGCCCGCGCGCCGGGGCTCTTCAGCCACTGACGCCCGCCCACTTTCATGGAGATCTCCAGATGATCAAGACGCTCGTTGCCTGTATCGCGCTGTGCGCTGCCACTGCCGCATTCGCGCAATCCCGCGGAACCGTCGCGGAATGGGCCGCGAAGCCGGCCCACGCGTGGCCCGCGCCGACGCACATGATGCTGACGGACGCGACGCGCGCCGGCTCGCGGGTCGTCGCCGTCGGCGATCACGGCGTCGTGGTGCTGTCCGACGACGACGGCAAGACCTGGCGGCAGGCGCGACGCGTGCCCGTTGCCGCGACGCTGTCGGCCGTCGCGTTCGCCGATGCGCGGCACGGCTGGGCCGTCGGCCAGTGGGGAACGATACTCGCGACCGACGACGGCGGCGAAACCTGGACGACGCAGCGCATCGACACGTCGGTCGACCAGCCGCTGTTCTCCGTGCTGTTCAGGACGCCGCAGGACGGGCTCGCAGTCGGCCTGTGGTCGCTGATGCTGCAAACCCGTGACGGCGGCAAGACCTGGGCGAAGGTGACGCTGCCGAAGCCGCCGGGCGGCGGCAAGGCGGACCGCAACCTGTATCACGCGTTCGCCGATCACAAGGGCGCGCTCTACATCTCGGCCGAGCAGGGCACGGTGCTGAAGTCGACCGACGGCGGCGCGAACTGGAGCTACCTGCAGACCGGCGGCAAGGGTTCGCTGTGGACCGGCGTGGCGCTGCCGGACGGCCGCGTGGTGGTGGGCGGCCTGCTCGGCAGCCTGTACCAGAGCAGCGATGGCGGCGCGAGCTGGACGGCCGTCGACAGTCGCACGCGGAGTTCGATCACCGATCTGGTGGCGGCAGGCGACGGCCTGATCGGCGTCGGGCTCGATGGGCTGGTATTGAAGCAGCCGGCGGGGGCGGCAACGGTCGAGGTCGCGCAGCGTCCGGATCGCGCGACGCTGACCGCCGCGCTGCCCGACAAGGCCGGCACGCCGATTCTGTTCTCGCAGGATGGCGTGTTGACGTCTCGCTGATTGCAGGCAGACACGCACGGGGTTCCCTCCCGTGGCACGAAATGTACGAGGAAGACATGAGCGATTCGCGATACGAAATGATGGATGATGCGATCGGGCGTGCATCACGGCTCGACGCGGCTCGGGCCGACGGTGCGCTGCGAGCGTACCGGCCCATCGGTGGATGGATCGAGCAGCCGCACGATCCGCAGCCACAGCTCGAAGGCGATATCCGCGCGGATGTGGTCGTCGTCGGCGCCGGCTTCGCGGGCCTGAACACCGCGCTGGAGCTGACCGCGCGCGGCGCCAGCGTCGTCGTGATCGAGCGCGAGTTCGCGGGCTTCGGCGCGAGCGGGCGCAACGCCGGCTATCTCGCGGGCGGGCAGGGGCTCGAATACGACCTGTTCGTGAAGCGCGTGGGGCGCGAGCAGGCGAAACGGATCATCGGCTTTTACGACGAAGGTGTCGGCTACGTCGAGCGCAAGCTCGTCGAATACGGGATCGACTGCGACTACCGCGCGTCGGGGATCATTCGGGCTGGCGTGCATCGGTCGCAGGAGAAGCGCTTGCGCGAGAACATGGAGGCCGGCATCGCGCTCGGCTCGCCCGCGCGGTTTCTCGACGGCGCGGCGATGCGCGCGCGCGGGATTCCGCCGGCGTTCCTGTTCGGTTGTCATGTTCCTGGCGGCGGCACGCTCGATCCCGGCAAGTACGTGACGGGCCTGCGGCGCGCGGCGCTTGCCGCGGGCGTGCGGCTCTACGAGAACACCGCGCTGCTCGATTTCGACGCGGGCGAGACCGTGCGGATCCGGACGGCGCGCGGCAGCGCAAGCGCGCCGGTCCTGGTACTCGCCACCAATGCGTATACGCCGCAACTCGGCATGCTCGGCAACAAGGTGATGCCGTTGCGGGTGTCGGCGCTCGAAACCGCGCCGCTCTCCGATGCGCAACTGGCGACGCTGGGCTGGCCGAATCGCGAAGGGATCGTGACACCGCACCTGACGATGGAGAGCCACCGGCTCACCGCGCGCAATACGCTGTTGGTGACGACCAAGCGGCTCGATTACGTGTATGGCTCGCGCACGCCGAACGTGCCGGACGAAGCCGCCTATCGCGCGCTGCTGGCGACGCTGCGCGCGCGTTTCCCGCAACTGGGCCGAGTGCCGGTGCGCGCATGCTGGAGCGGCTATATCTCGGTCGCGAGCGACGCGTTGCCGGTGGTCGGCGCGACCGGCGCGCACGCCAACGTGTTCTACACGGCCGGATGCTCGGGGCACGGTGTCGGCACGCAGTCGCTGATGGGGCAGGTGCTGGCCGACCGGATCAGCGGCGCGGAATCGCCGTTCCTCGACGCGCTGATGCACCGCACGCCGGCGATGCCGCCGGAGCCGTTGCGCTGGTGCGCGATCAAGTCGGTGCTGGGGATCGCGAACCTGCTGGACGAACGCGTGAACCGCCACGCGTTGCGCGGATAACACCGCGCGACATCGTTACGGGAACCGAACGCGATGACCGATCCCAAAGCGCACCACGACGGCAGGAAGCGCCGCGCAGCGAGCGCCGCTTCGGCCGGCAGCGATCTCGACGGCTTGCGGGCCCAGGGCCTGCGCACGCGCGGCACGATCGTCCGTGTCGCCAGGAAACTGCTGCTGGAAGGTGGCCCGCTGTCGTTTTCGCAGCGCGCGGTCGCCGCCGGCGCCGGCATCAGCGTGAGCAATCTGCAGTACTACTTCCCGACGCGGCTGGCCGTGCTGCGGGCCGTGATCGAGCCGGTCATCGATGCGTACCTGGGCGAGCTGAAGTGCGTGCTCGACAGCGACGCATCGCCGGACGACGTACTCGAACGCGTGATGGAACGCTCGCTTCGCGACGCGAAGGATGTGCAATACGGCGCGCTTTTCAGGCATTTCCTGTCGTTCGCGGCGATCGACCCGGAATGCCTGAAGCTGTTCGACGAATGGTACGGCACGCTGACACGCGAGGTCGCGAAGCTGTTGCGCGCCGTCAATCCTGCGTTCGATGCGGCCGACAGCATGCACGTCGCCACGCTGCTGATTGCCATGGCGGACGGCCTGACGTTGCAATCCGCGACCGCGCGAGATACGCCGGGGCTCGACGCGATATTCATGGAAACGACCCGCTGCTTCATCTACGGAAGGCGGAGCGGCCAGGGCGGCGATCTGCCGCCGAAGTAGGCGGCGCGGCGCCGGTCAAGCGGTATCGCTGGCGACCCAGTACAGCACTTCCAGCGCGGCCGCGACGTGCAGGCGCTGTTGCGCGAGCGGGCGGGGCAGCAACGACTCGGCACGCTCGAGCCGGCGCAGCAGCGTATTGCGGTGGACGTGCAGTTTTTCGGCCGCGTCGGTCACGCTGCAGCCTTCCGCGAGAAAGGCACGCAGCGCGTCGCGCAGCGACACGTCGGCGGTGGCCAGGCCGCCGAGCGTGTTGGTGATGAACTGGTGGAGGGACTCCATATGATGGGTCATCAGCGAAATCAGGCTCATGCTGTCCGCATGCACCACGCCGACGCCGGCGTGCAGCCTGCCGAGCAGCCGCTGTGTCGCCAGTGCGTCCAGGTGGCCGCGCCGGAAACCTTCCATGCCGTTCCCGGCGGTCGCGACGGCCATGTGCACGCCAGGCAGCGCGCGGATCGCACGCTGCAACGCGGGCATGTCGAGCGGCTTGCCGTCGTGATATGTCCAGACCCACAACGTCGCGGTGTTCGCGACGACGACCAGCGCATTGCGCGTGCCCGCGCATTGGCCCAGCGCATCGGCCGCCCGCTCCAGCAGCCCCAGCTCGATATCCGCTTCCTCGCTCCAGACGATCGCGGCGTGATGGCGTTGCTCCAGCGTATAGCCCAGGCGCCGGCTGGCCTCTTGCGCGCTGATCGTCGTGCCTTCGACGATCAGCGTGACCAGCTCGCGACGGTCGGCGTGGGTGCCGCGCAGTCGCGCTTCGCGCTCGGCGTGCATGAATTCGGCCATGCCGATCATGTTGGTGTCGATGAAGGCCGCGATCGAACGCGACGACACGGCCAGAAACTCGCGCAGCTCGACCGGGTCCTGGGTCAACGTAAACGCGAGCTCCATCCAGCGCTGCCACACGACGCTCTGCGACGATCGGGCCGCGACGAACACGAGGTCGCTCAGGCCGCGCCGCACCAGTTCCTGCGCACTGCTGAGCATGTCGGCGGACAGGTAGCGGGACACCGGTGCGCAAGGGTTCTCGAGGTTGGCGGTTGCCCAGTGAATCAGCCCGTTGCGGTTGATCCGCCGCACGGCCGCCGCGAGCACGGGGTCGCTCATCGTCGGGCTGGCCGCCACGTTCTCCTTGTCCAGTTCCTGCAGCCATTCCGTCTGCACATTCAGCGCGATTTCCGCACCCTGGCGCATCAGTTCCCGAATGCGCGGCGAGGGCAATGGCCAGCTCGGCTGGGCGGTGGGAGCGGGGGGCTGGGACATGACGGAGTGCTATCCAAACGAAGAGGTGCAAGTTGCACTCATTGTATTCGCATGCGGTGCATTCGACACCTTGTTCGACCCGATTCGGTTAATGAAAATAACGTCACAGAGCGCATTTCGACGCGAACAGGAGACACACCGTGACCGTACACCCCCTTCCGTCCATCGAGCACGTGGATGTGCTCATCGTCGGCGCCGGCCTTTCCGGGATCGGTGTCGCTCGTCAACTCGAGACGGACCGTCCCGGTACGTCCTACATCATCCTGGAAGCGCGCGCCGCGACCGGCGGCACGTGGGACCTGTTCCGCTATCCGGGCATTCGCTCCGACTCGGACATGCATACCTACGGTTACGGCTTCAAGCCGTGGGCCGACAAGAAGGCGATCGCCGGCGCGGATGCAATCCTGTCGTACCTGAGAGAGACGGCGACCGAGTACGGGATCGATCGTCACATCCGCACGAACCACAAGGTGATCCACGCATCGTGGTCGAGCGCGAAAGCGTTGTGGAGCGTCGAAGTCGAGCGCGTCGATACGGGCGAACGCAAGACGATCGTGGCCAAGTGGTTCTTCAGCGCCGCCGGATTCTATCGCCACGACGAAGGCCATACGCCGAAGCTCGAAGGGATCGAGCATTTCGGTGGCCCGGTGGTCCATCCGCAGCACTGGCCGGAAGATCTCGACTACAGCGGCAAGCGCGTGGTGGTGATCGGCAGCGGCGCCACTGCGGTCACGCTGTTGCCGGCCATGGCCGGCAAGGCCCGGCACGTCACGATGCTGCAACGCACGCCCACCTACGTGGTGAGCCTGCCGGCGGAAGACCTCATCGCCAATACGCTGCGCAAGGTGATGCCGCATACGTGGGCGTACGCGCTCGTGCGGCGCAAGAACATCGCGATTGCGCGCTTCATCTGGCACTTCTGCCGCACGCGTCCGAAGGCGGCGAGGCGCCTGATCCGCTTCCTGAACAAGCGCCAGTTGCCGAAGGGTTACCCGGTCGATGTCCACTTCAACCCGCCGTACAACCCGTGGGACCAGCGTCTGTGCGCGGTGCCGGATGGCGATCTGTTCAAGTCGATCCGCGACGGCCGTGCGTCGGTCGTGACGGACCGCATCAAGACCTTCACGGAAACGGGCATCGTGCTGGAATCCGGGCAGACGCTGCCCGCCGACATCATCGTCACGGCGACGGGGCTCAACATCCGGTTCTTCGGCGGGATCAAGCTGACGGTGGACGGCGAACCGGTGGAACTCCGCGACAAGGTGGCCTTCAAGGGGATGATGCTCAGCGGCGTGCCGAATTTCGCGTTCTCCATCGGCTATACGAATTCGTCGTGGACGTTGAAGGTCGGGCTGTTGGCCGAGCATTTCTGCCGCGTGCTCGCGCATATGGAGCGCGGCGGCTTCGCGACCTGCGTGCCCGAACTGCCCGCCGCCGACATGCCGACGCGTCCGCTGCTCGATTTCGGCGCGGGCTACGTGCAGCGCGCGATCGGCAGCCTGCCGCGCCAGGGCCCGGGCACGCCGTGGGTCATGTCGATGGACTATCACCTCGATGTCCGGATATTGCGGCACGGTTCGGTCGATGACCCCTGCCTGCGCTTCCGGCAGGCACCGGCCGCAGGCGGCACGGATCGTGTCGAGTCGCGTCGCGCTGTCGGAGGATGATCATGACGATTCATTCCATGGAAGCGGTGCAGGACGCGTTCTACGACCTGCCGGGAGGCGTGCGTCTCTGCTATCGCACCTACGGGCCCGACAACGGCGAGCCGTTGCTGCTGATTGCGGGCATGACGCTGCAGTTGACCTTCTGGCCGCCTGCGCTGATCGACGCGCTGATTCAAAGCGGCTATCGCGTGATCGTGTTCGACAATCGCGATGTCGGCCGCTCGTCTCGCATCGCGCGGCCGGGGCCGAGCGTGCTCCGGCAATTCCTCCGCCAGCCCGTCAAGGACGGTTATGACCTGGAAGACATGGCCCAGGACACGATCGGCCTGCTCGACAGCCTGCAGGTGGCGCGCGTGCACGTCGTCGGCATGTCGATGGGTGGCATGATCGGGCAGGTGCTCGCCGCGCGCTATCCGCAGCGCGTGCTGTCGCTGACCTCCATCATCTCGACGACCGGTGCGCGCAATGTCGGGCAGCCGGCCATGTCCAGCATGCTGATGCTCACCGCGCCGCCGCCCCGCACGCGCGAAGCGGCCGTGGAGCAATACAGCCGGATCATGGCCCACATCGGCACACAGGCGTATCCCGCGGACGACGCGGCGCGGCGCGCGTATGCGGCCCACGCGTGGGATCGCGGCCAGCAGGCGCGCGACCACGAGAGCACGACCCGCCAGATCGGCGCGATCATCAACTCGGGGGACCGCACCGAGGAGATCCGGCGGATCCAGGCACCCACGCTGGTCGTGCACGGCGATCGGGACCTGCTGGTCGCGCCCAGCGGCGGTGTCGCGACCGCTGCGGCCATCGCGGGCGCGGACATGGTCACGGTGCGCGGCATGGGGCATGACATTCCCGATGGCGTCGTGCCGCTGTTGACGAGCCTGATCGATGGCCATATCCGGCGCCGTGCGACACGCGCTGCCGCGGAGCCCGTGCGCACCGGCCGGCACATTGCCTGAGCCGGTTCGCCCGCGGCACGCGATCCGCGCGTGACGTCGGGAAGCAGCGCGCGCCATCGCCGGCCGCCGAACCGGCCCGCGGCAGCGTGAAGACCGAGAACATTTGCAAGACGCTTGTCGTGATGCGACGCGATCGCATGAGCGGCAAGCCGTAGGAGACACCATGCATCAAGGCTACCCGACCGACCTTGCGGCCCGCTTCGAGCGCCAGCGCCGCGCCTTCGCACTGGAGCCGAACCCGGCGCTGGCCACCCGGCTCGCGCGCCTCGAACGGCTGGCTGCGTGGCTCGATGCGCACGAGCACGCCATCGTGCGCGCCATCGACGCCGATTTTCACGGCCGCTCCGCGCACGAGACGCGGCTGGCCGAGGTGTTCATCGTGCATGCGGGCATCCGGCACGCGCGCCGGCACCTGAAACACTGGATGCGGGCGCGCCGCGTGCCGACCGCACTGCATTTCCGCCCCGGCCACAACCGGCTGATGCCGCAACCGCTGGGCGTGACGGGCATCATCTCGCCGTGGAACTACCCGCTGCAGCTGTCGCTCGGGCCCGCACTCGCGGCGCTCGCCGCCGGCAATCGTGTACTGATCAAGCCGTCCGAGCTCACGCCTGCGCTGTCCGACCAGCTCGTGTCGATGGCCCGCGAGACCTTTGCGCCGGACGAACTCGATGTCGTGGTGGGCGACGTCGAACTCGGCAAGGTGTTTGCCGGCCTGCCGTTCGATCATCTGTTCTTCACCGGCTCGACCCAGGTGGGGCGTGACGTCGCGCAGGCGGCCGCGGCCAACCTGACACCCGTGACGCTCGAGCTCGGCGGCAAGTCGCCGGCGATCCTCGATGCGTCGTGCAACGTCGAGGTCGCCGCGCAGCGCCTCGCGTTCGGCAAGCTGCTGAACGCGGGCCAGACCTGCGTCGCGCCCGATTACCTGCTCGTACCGGCCGGAACGGCCGACAGCGTCGCATCGCAGCTGGCGCGCGCCGTCACGCGCCTGTATCCGACGCTCGCCGCCAATCCCGACTACACGGCCATCATCAGCGAGCGCCATCGCGCACGCCTCGCCGGCATGGTCGACGAAGCACGCCGGGCAGGCGCGCGCATCGTCGAAGTCAATCCCGCCGGCGAATCGTTCGGCACGTCGTCGCGCAAGTTCGTGCCCACGATCGTGATCGGCGCACCGGCCGACACGCGGCTGATGAACGAAGAGATCTTCGGCCCCGTGCTGCCGATCGTCGAATACGCGAACCTGGACGATGCACTGGCGTACATCCAGGGCCGCGCGCGGCCGCTCGCGTTGTACTGGTTCGGCGAAGACGCGGCGCGGCGCGATCGCGTGCTGCGCGAAACGGTGTCCGGCGGCGTCACGATCAACGATTGCCTGTGGCATCTGGTGCAGGAGAACCAGCCGTTCGGCGGCGTCGGGCAGAGCGGCATGGGCGCCTATCACGGCCAGTGGGGCTTCGACACCTTCAGCAAACTGAAGCCGGTGTTTCACCAGACCCGCTGGAACGGCGCCGTGCTGTTCCATCCGCCGTACGGCCGAACCTTCGACCTGCTGCTGCGTACGCTGTCGCGTCTCGCGTGACTTCCGAATCCTGTATCGAGAGAAATGCCATGAATCATGAGTTCGACTACATCGTCGTGGGCGGCGGCTCGGGCGGCTGCGTGGTGGCAGGGCGCCTGACCGAGGACCCGAACGCCACGGTCTGCGTGCTGGAAGCGGGCGGCAGCGGCGACGGCATGGTGATCAACATTCCGGCCGGCATGGTCGCGATGCTGCCGACCCGCCTCAACAACTGGGCATTCGACACGGTGCCGCAGCGCGGGCTCGGCGGGCGCGTCGGCTATCAGCCGCGCGGCAAGGCGCTGGGCGGCTCGTCCGCGATCAACGCGATGGTCTACATTCGCGGCCATCGCAGCGATTACGACACGTGGGCCGCGCTCGGCAATCCCGGCTGGTCGTACGACGAAGTGCTGCCGTACTTTCGCCTGAGCGAGCACAACGAGCGCATCAACGATGCGTGGCACGGCCAGGACGGCCCGCTGTGGGTCAGCGACCTGCGCTCCGACAACCCGTTCCAGGCGCGCTTCCTGACCGCGGCCCGCCAGGCGGGCCTGCCGCTGACGGACGATTTCAACGGCGCGCAGCAGGAAGGCGTCGGCATCTACCAGGTCACGCAGAAGCAGGGTGAACGGTGGAGCGCGGCGCGCGGCTATCTGCTCCCGCACGTCGGCAAGCGCGCCAATCTCGCCGTCGAAACGCACGCGCAGGTCCGGCGCATCCTGTTCGAGGGCAAGCGCGCCGTCGGCGTGGAGGTGCTGCAGAAAGGCACGCTGAGGACCTTTCGTGCACGGCGCGAGGTGGTGCTGGCCGCAGGCGCGCTGCAGACGCCGCAACTGCTGATGCTGTCCGGCATCGGCCCGGCGGACGAACTGGCGCGCGTCGGCATCGACACGCTGCACCACCTGCCCGGCGTGGGCCGCAACCTGCAGGACCACCCGGACTTCATCCTCAGCTACCGCACGCGCAGCCTCGATACGATGGGCGTCTCGGTGGGCGGCAGCGCACGGATGCTGCGCGAGATCATGCGCTTTCGCCGCGAGCGGCGCGGCATGCTGACGTCAAATTTCGCGGAAGGCGGCGCGTTCCTCAAGACGCAACCGGGCCTCGATGCCCCCGACATCCAGCTGCATTTCCTGGTCGCCCTGGTCGACGATCATGCGCGGCGCATGCACCTCGGCCATGGGCTGTCCTGCCACGTGTGCCTGCTGCGCCCGCGCAGCCGCGGCACGGTCGCGCTGCGCAGCCGCGACCCCGCCGCCGCGCCGCTGATCGATCCCGCGTTCCTCGACGACCCGCGCGACCTGGAGGACATGGTGGCCGGCTTCAAGATCACGCGCGGCCTCATGGAGGCGCCCGCGCTCGCGGAGTGGATCACGAAGGACATGTTCACGCGCGACGTGCACAGCGACGACGAGATCCGGGCGGTGCTGCGCCGGCGCGCGGATACCGTCTATCACCCGGTCGGCACGTGCCGGATGGGACAGGACGCGATGGCCGTGGTCGATCCACAACTGCGCGTGCATGGTGTCGACGGGCTGCGCGTCGTCGATGCATCGGTGATGCCGACGCTGATCGGCGGCAACACCAATGCGCCCACCATCATGATCGCGGAGAAGGCGGTCGACCTGATGCGCGGCGTCAGCCGGGTAGCGTCCGCGGCGTGCGCGACAGCGGCGGAAACGCACCGCTTCACGACGTCAGGCGTCGAGGCCGGTCGATAGGGGATTTACCCCGGTCAAACGAACACGTTCATGCAGCGTCGGGACGACCGGTCCCGCTGATGCCTTTCATCACCCGCAGTTTTGACGAAGAGTTGCCGAACCATGTCTGCCATCCGATCGCCATTCTGGCCCGCGCACCTGGCCACGCGTCAGGCGCCGCCCGCGACCCACCTGTTCCGTCACGCGGAGGCCGCGGCGGCGCGCCACCCGGACAAGCCGTTCATCCTGTTCTACGACACACCGGTCTCGTTCGCGCGCTTCCAGCGCGAAGCCGAGCACGTGGCGGGCTTCCTGCAGCAACGGTGCGGGGTGAAGGCGGGCGACCGCGTGCTCCTGGACATGCAGAACAGCCCGCAATGGATGATCGCGTACTACGGCATCCTGCGCGCGAACGCGGTGGTCGTGCCGGTCAATCCGATGAACGTGACCGACGAGCTGGCGCACTACATCGAGGACAGCGGCGCGAGCACGGCGTTCGTCGCGCAGGACCTGTATCCGCGCATCGCGCCGCTCGTGGGCGGCGCGGGCGGCCTCGCGAACGTCGTCGTGGCGACGTATGGCGATTACGTGGCGCAACCGTCGGCCGTCGCGGTGCCCGACTTCGTCGCGGCGCCGCGCCACGTCGACGGGCCCGGCGTGGTGCACTGGCGCGATGCGCTCGCCGAGCAGCTGGCGCCGGGCGAGCTGACGGCGGGCCCCGACGACATCTGCCTGATGCCCTATACGTCCGGCACGACGGGCAAGCCGAAAGGCTGCGTGCACACGCATCGCAGCGTCATGTGCACGGCGGCCGGCTTCGTCGACTGGTTCGACGATCCCGAGGACGCGATCCACCTGGCCGTGCTGCCGCTGTTCCATGTCACCGGCATGCAGGGCGGGCTGAACGGCCCGCTGTATCGCGGCTCGACCGTGGTCGTGCTGCCGCGCTGGGATCGCGATGCCGCGGGCCGTGCGATCGGCCGCAACCGCGTCACCGTGTGGCAGTCGATCTCGACGATGATGGTGGATTTCCTGTCGAACCCGAACCTGCACGAATACGACCTGTCGAGCCTGCGCTCGATGCGCGGCGGCGGCGCGGCGATGCCGGATGCGATCGCCCGGAAGCTCAAGGAGATGGTCGGGCTCGAGTACGTCGAAGGCTACGGGATGTCGGAAACGATCGCCGCGACGCACATCAATCCGCCGGCGCGCCCCAAGCCGCAGTGCCTCGGCATTCCCCTGTTCGATGTCGATGCGCGGATCGTCGATCCGGTCACGTTCCAGCCCGTGCCGCAAGGGGAGGCGGGCGAGATCGTCATGCATGCGCCGCAACTGATGCAGGGTTACTGGCGCAATCCGGAGGCCACGAAGCAGGCGTTCGTCGAGATCGACGGCAAGCGCTTCCTGCGCACCGGCGATCTCGGCCGCATCGATGCGGACGGCTACTTCTTCATGGCCGACCGGCTGAAGCGGATGATCAACGCGTCGGGCTACAAGGTGTGGCCGGCGGAAGTCGAGACGATGATGTACCGCCATCCGGCAATCAAGGAAGTGTGCGTGATCGGCACGCGCAGTGTGCATCGCGGCGAGACGGTCAAGGCTTTCGTCGTGCTCGATCCGGCGTACCCCGACGGCGTGACGCCCGACGACGTGGTGGCATGGGCGCGCGATCATATGGCGTCCTACAAGGTTCCGCGCATCGTCGAATTCGTCGAGTCGTTGCCGAAATCCGGGTCCGGAAAGATCATGTGGCGGGAGTTGCAGGAAAGGGAGGAGGCGGCGGCCGCCGGCGACGAGGGAAACGCAGTGGCATGACGGGCATGCCGTGTTCGGTCGCCCGAGGGGCATCCGTCGAGCGGCGACCGGAATGAAGCAGACACGAGGGAATTTTCTCGTGTTTTACGTCGATTTTATGTTTGTCATATCGACCTATGATTATCAGTGTGAACTACTGTTCGGGCGGCCCGGTTTGCGGCGTCGCGCGATCGGGCCTGTCACTGTCTATCGAATGGTTCCCGGTGCGGGAACCGGGCATGGTGTGCGGAGAAAGAGAATGGGAATGAAGAACGATTCGAACAAGGTCATGCGCTTCACGGCATGGAGCGCGATCATCGGCGGCCTGCTGGCGTATGCGAACGTGGGGCTGGTGTCGATGGTGGCCGGTTCGGACACCGGCATGTTGCTTCACGGTGCGACGATGCTGAGCCTGCCGTCAGAAACGCGCGATCTGTTTCGCTTGTCGATGCTCGCCGACGTGTTCGGCTTCTATCTGCCGGTGCTCGTCATCGGCGGGTACTTCCTGCACGTCTTCAAGGAAGAGCTCGGCGCGCTCGGCTACATGGTTGCGTTCGGCATCGGGTTGTACGCGGTGCTTGGCGTGACCGGTGCGGCGCTCCAGCTGTCGGTGCTCGGTCCGCTGGCGCAAATGCATGCGGGCGGAGACGACGCAACACGGGCTGCCGCCGCTACCGCGTGGGCGACCGTTGCCAACGGCACGCAAAGCGGGCTGTGGTGGTCCGAAGGCCCGCTGGTGTTCTTCTGGGCGCCGATCGTCGCCAATCAATTGAAGAAGGACGGATGGCTCGGGGCGTTCCTGCTGAAGATCGTTGCCTGGTTTTTCGCGATCATCTTCGTCTCCGGGTTCTTCCCCGAATTCGAAGCCGTGACGGGGACGAGCGAGATCGTCGTCGTTCTCGTCCTGCCGATGTGGATGGTGTGGTTCGGCTGGCAGTTGCTGCGCCGTGCAAGTCGGAGCGCGAAAGCGGGCGCGTTCGTGGCCGGGTAACGGAGCGATGCCGATACCGGGGTTTCGGTCAGGTATCTCGGGAGAGGCCGCTGGATCGCACCCCGCGCACGTCGCACCGCCACCCGGCGTCGAAGCCGTCTGCTCCCATAACCGGCTCCCTTCGCGCGCTCCCATGAACGGCTCCCATCGGCGACGCCGAAGGTGGACGTAGCACAAGCATGCAACGCGAGGACGTCGGCGCCGGTCTATCCGCCCGCGACGCAGGCCGCCGCGCCGCGCACCTTCGCCGCCCGCAGGTGCCGGTCGCGATCGGCCAGCCAGTCTTTCCGCTCGCCGCGCCAGCCCACCGCGTGAATCCGGTCCATCTGGCGCGCGGCGACGGTTGCCGCGCAGGCGAGGCCGGAGAGCGGGATATCGAGCAGGCGCCAGTGGCCGGCATGCGGCGTATCGACCCCGCGGAATGCCCCCGCGAGTGGCGCCAGCGAATCGAGCGTGGCGCCGTGTCCGCTTCCGCATGCATTCGAAATGCTGTCCAGCCGAAGCTGGTCGCGCGATACCGGATCGGCGAGCGCGCTGGTCTGCCCGATGCCCAGCCCGATCGGGCCACGGGCGATCGCGATGACGATCCAGATCCCGGCGTGGCCGACCACGACGTCAAGCCCGTCCAGCACGTCGCAGCCCGCGACCGCGATATGGTCGGCATCGCGGTCGATCAGCGTCAGCTCGTCGGCCGCGCGGCCGGCCAGCGTTCCCAGGATCGCGCGCAGCGCCGATCGGCCGATCGCGAAGCGGCGGCCGTGCGCGCGATTCGGATGCGTCCTGGCGCGCCGCAGTTCCGTCTTCGACAGGTAGAGATGACCCCGCTCGCTGGTGACGAGCTGCCATTCGCCGCGCAGTCGCCACAACAGGATTTCGCCGGGAGCGGGGAGCCGCGACGGACATGACGCAAGCGTGTGCGAGCCCGTGATCGTCAGGGTGGGATAGCGCATGCCGGCCCTCGTGTCGGTGGCGAATTCAACATGGCCTGGCGTGCCCGTCGCGTCATGCCTGTTGTCCGGCCTGCCGTGCATCATTCCCCGCATGCTGCCGCGTGAGCCGCGCGGCGAGCGAGACGGCCTGCCCGAACGACGCAACCGCATGGTGCGGAATCCCGAATGCCTTGACGGCGACCTCGCCCTGCGCGGCCACTTCCGCGCGACGGCCGGGATCGGGTTCGACGCTGACGAGCGCCTTGCAGACGGCACCCAACGCCTCCTTGTTCTGCTTGAGCCAGACCGCGCGATGCTTGCGGTCGTCGTGGCTCTCGTCGGTATCGAGCTCGATGTAGACGATCACGAACGGCTCGCCGTGGCGCATCAGCGTATCGATCTCGCCCTCCCAGCGCGGCCCGTAGCCCGGTGTCGCGTGTTCGGGACGAAACACGCAGACCGGAAAGAGATGGATGTCGTGTAACGCGAAATCATTCGGATTGAGAGCGGTCATCGAGGTTTCTCCGGTGGATGAGCGACGCCGAAGCGTCGGGGCGGCCGTGCGGCGGCAATCAATGCGTGTGCGCTTGCGTTGCGCCGGCCTGCGCGACCGGCGGCGCGTCGCGCCAGCCGACGCCGAGCGACTTGTAGAGCGCGATCGCGCCTTGCACCTGCGCGAGCCGGCTGAGTGCGAGCGCATCGCGTGCGCGGTACGTCGCGCGTTGCGCGGTGAGCACCGACAGGTATTCGCCGAGGCCGTTGCGGTACAGCCGCGTGGCGCGCGACTGCGCGTCCTGGCTGCTGTCGACCGCCGCGGCGAGCATGGCCTGCTGGTCGCGTGCGGTGCCGATCGCGACCAGCGCGTCCTCGACATCGCGAAACGCGCTGCGGATGCGCTGTTCGTATGCGAGCCGTGCGGCCTCGGCCGCCGCGCGCGCGGCGTCGACGCCGGCTTTCGCGCGGCCGCCGTCGTACAGCGTCTGAGTGCCGTCGAGCGCGACCGACCATGCGACGCTGGCGCCCGAGAACAGGTCCTGCACGAGGCTCGCGGTCGTGCCGAGGCTCAGCGGAATCGCGAAATGCGGAAACTGCTCGGCGCGCGCGACGCCGATCTGCGCGGTCGCGGCGGCAAGCCGCCGTTCGGCGGCGCGAATGTCGGGGCGCTCGCGGATCACGTCCGACGGCAGCGTGACGGGCAACGCGGGCGCAACCGGCAGTGTTGCGCCGGGCGCGCTCAGCGTGTCGCGCAGCGTTTCCGGAAAACCGCCGACGAGCACGCCGATCGCGTGCGCGAGCCGCGCGACGTCCTGATGCAGCGGCGGCAACGTCGCCTGCGCGAGCTGCAGCTCGGCACGCGCCTGCGCGACCGCGAACGACGTGCCGAGGCCGCGCCGGTTCGACTGCTCGGTCAGGCGGCGCGTGGCGTCGAGGCTCGCAACGTTGTCCGTCGCGATCCGCAGTCGCTCCTGGGTCGCGCGCAGCGCCGCGTAATCCGACGCGAGCTCGGCCAGCAGGCTCACGAGGATCGCGTGGCGATCGTCGTCGAGCGCATCGATCTGCGCATCGGCCGATTCGACCGCGCGTCGCGTGCCGCCGAACAGGTCGAGTTCCCACGATGCATCGAAACCGAGCCGGTAGGTGCGCGACTGGCCGATCCCGGGCGGCCATTCGAGCGCCCGCGACGAACGGATGGCATCGGCGTTCCCGCCTGCGGTGACGGTCGGGCCGAGGCGGCTCGCGATCTGGTCGCGTTCGGCGCGCGCCTGCAGCAGCCGCTGACGCGCGATCGCGAGATCCTGGTTGTGCGCGATCGCCTGCGCGACCAGCGCGTCGAGCTGAGCATCGCCGAACGCGCGCCACCAGTCCTGCAACTGCGCGGGATCGGTGGCCACCGTGTCACGCGGTGCGATCCAGCCGGGCGGATGTGCGGGCTGCGGCGCCACGTAATCGGGGCCGACCGTCGTGCACGCGGCAAGCGCACATGAGCAGGCCGCGACGAAGGCGCGCGCGGAGCGTGGAAGGAGCAGGCATCGCATCGTCGCCACCTTCACATCCACGCGTGCAGCCACGACGCGAGCCGGCCGCGCGGCGTGCGCTCGCGCCCGCGTTCACCGACTTCGACGCTGCACGTCATGCCTGCCGCGAGCAGCACGCCGGCCGGCACCTGGTCGATCTCGATGCGCACCGGAATGCGCTGCGCGAGCCGCACCCAGCTGAAGGTCGGATTGACGGCCGGCAGGCCGAGCTCGTCGAGCGTGCCGTTCTCGTCCGCGATGCCGCGGCCGATGCTCGTCACGTGTCCGCTCAGCAGCGGATCGAAGCCCATCAGGCGGATCGACGCGGGCGCGCCCGTCGCGATGCGGCGCAGCTTGGTCTCCTCGAAATAACCGGTGATCCAGAAGCTGTGCGCGTCGAGCACCGAGATGCCGGGCTTGCCCTCGACCGCGTAGTCGCCGTGACGCAGGCGCAGCTGCGTCACGTAGCCGTCAACCGGCGAGCGCAGCGTCGTGCGTTCGAGGTCGAGCTTCGCGACGTCGAGCGCGGCCAGCGCCTTGCGGTGCTCGGCCTGCGCGATCGACACCGCGCGACTCGAGCGCTGGATGTCCTCGCGCGGCACGAGATCGTCGAGCCCGGTTCGCCGCTGCGCTTCGTCGCGCTTCTGGCGCATCGACTCGGCGGTCGCGGCGACCTGCGCTTCTGCTTGCTCCACCGCCAGCGCGAAGCGCTGCGGATCGATCCGGTACAGCACGTCGCCTTTCGCGACGCGCTGGTTGTCGACCACCGCGACTTCGACGACGGTGCCCGACACTTCGGGCGCGATCCGCACGACGTGCGCGCTCACGCGCGCGTCGCGCGTCCACGGCGCGAGGACGTACGCGTGCCAGAGCGCGGCGACCAGCACGATCGCGACGGCCACCGTGGCGAGCGTCAGCAGGGAGCGGGTAAGGGGTTTGAGCGACATGACGCGATACGTTCCGACGGCTAGAAGTAGAGGATCAGCGTGGCGACCAGCACGAGCGAAATCGCGAACTCGAACAGCGCCGGATGCCACACGCGGCGCAGCACGCCGAGCCGGGCGAGCAGCGCGCGCACGGCCATATAGAGCGGCACGGTCGCGCACGCATAGACGAAGAACGGCGGCAGGTAGATGCCGGCCAGCGGGAATTCACTGAGCATCGGGGGCACGCTCCGGAACGACGGTGAAATAGGCGGCGTACGTGTGCAGCAGCACGTAGACGTCGGCGAACGCGGCCATCAGCCACTTCAGTTCGGTGTTGCCCGGCTGCGCGGCGGCGAGGCCGGCGAGGGCGTGTGCGGCGCGCCGTGCATGCCGG
>NZ_JAAGPO010000479.1:0-1726 GCF_017104825.1 Burkholderia sp. Ac-20345
TCGGCGCGGTGCTCGGCCGGGCCTGACGAACAAGGGGACGAACACGCGGCGGCGGCCCTTGCCGCACGGGCCCGCAACACGCTGCCGACACCGCCCGCGCGCGTGTTAGAGTGCCGTGTGATCCGTGCGCGCCGTTGCCAGCGCGGCGGGCGTTGCTTGTTGATCGCGGCCCGGTCAGGCCGCGGCGTCTTTGCTAAAATTCAAACCATGTCAAAGCCTTCCGATCGCATCAATCTCACCAACCAGTTCCTGATCGCCATGCCGAACATGGCCGATCCGACGTTCTCGGGAACGGTGGTCTACCTTTGCGATCACAGCGAGCGCGGTGCGCTCGGCCTCGTCATCAATCGTCCTACCGACATCGACCTCGAATCGCTGTTCAACCGCATCGACCTGAAGCTCGACATCGAGCCGCTGCTGCACATCCCGGTGTACTTCGGCGGCCCGGTCCAGACCGAGCGCGGTTTCGTGCTGCACGAGCCGGTGGAGGGCGCGAGCTACAACTCGTCGATGTCCGTCGAGGGCGGGCTGGAGATGACCACGTCGAAGGACGTGCTCGAGGCGGTCGCGACGGGCACCGGCCCGAAGCGCTTCCTGCTGACGCTCGGCCATGCAGGCTGGGGGGCAGGGCAGCTCGAGGAAGAAATTTCCCGCAACGGCTGGCTCACCGTGGCCGCCGATCCGCGCATCGTGTTCGACACGCCGGCCGAAGAGCGCTTCGAAGCTGCACTCGGCCTGCTCGGCGTCAGCTCGTCGATGCTGTCCGGCGAAGCAGGGCACGCATGAGTGGCGCGAGCGCGCGCGATGCGACGCTCCTCGCGTTCGACTACGGCGAAAAGCGTATCGGCGTCGCGATCGGCAATGCGCTGACGCGCTCGGCCCGTGCGCTCGTCGTGATCCAGAACCTGAACCGCGAACACCGCTTCAAGGCGGTGGGCGACCTGCTGGCCGAATGGCGGCCGGACGCGCTCGTCGTCGGCCTGCCGATGCATCCGGACGGCACGCCGCACGACATGACGCAGCAGGCGAAGCGCTTCGGCAACCAGCTGAACGGCCGCTTCGGGCTGCCGGTCACGTGGGTCGACGAGCGCTATTCGTCGGTCGAGGCCGAGGCCGGGCTGCGCGAGCGCAACGTGCGCGGCCGCGCCCGGGCCGAGATGCTCGATGCCGAGGCGGCGCGCGTCATCCTTCAACAGTATCTCGATCAATTGTCCGACCATGAGCACCATTGACGCCGAGGCGCTTTACCGCGTCCTGCTCGACCAGATCCGCGCCGCGTATGGCACGGCTTTCGCCGAACCGGGCGGCCCGCGGCTCGCCGGCATTTACAGCGGCGGCGCATGGCTTGCCGAGCGCCTCGCGCGCGATCTCGGCGCGCCGGCGTTCGGCGTCGTGAACGTCGCGCTGCACCATGACGATTACGCGAAGAAGGGGCTGCACAGCCAGGCCAGCCCGACGTCGTTGCCGTTCGAGGTCGACAGCGCGCGCATCGTGCTCGTCGACGATGTGCTGTATACCGGGCGCACCGTGCGCGCGGCACTCAACGAGCTGTTCGACTACGGCCGTCCGGCCGCGGTCGAGCTCGCCGTGCTCGCCGATCGCGGCGGCCTTGATCCCTCACATGAGAAGAAGCGTGTGAAGGCGCAGCGCACCCTGGATCGGGCGAACGCGTTCGATCCGATTGCTCGCGAGTGGCATGAGCAGAAGACGGGGGCGTGGAGTGAAC